>CAIKGX010000103.1 GCA_903827075.1 uncultured beta proteobacterium
ATCGATAATGGAGTGCATTTCTTGCATACTGTCCTTGCCTTTTGAGCCGCAAATAGGGTGAATTTAAATCTGGAATAGGAACATTCTATAGGCGCCATCGCTAGATACAAGACCTGTATTTCGGGGGCTCAAATCGTGGTCCGTCCTGAAATATATAAAACCATCTTCAAATAGGTTTTGCATCCATACGCTTTTTGAGGCCCTATGGGAGAATATGGTTTTATCAATTTCCCATTGCTGATATATGAAAAAATTACTCTACACTTTGGCTGCGACTCTTGGCATCTTGGCCTTAGGTGGGTGCCTCGCCAGCACAACTTCACCCGTCGGCGTGAACTGTGATTTTAGTAAAGAGTTGCCTCTGTGGGAGATGCCGCTTGTATGTCAAGGTCGCTAATAATTGACATCATATTTAAATATACCGCCTCATGAAATGGATCATGCCCTTCCTATTATGCGTATGTGCAAGTCTTTGTTTTGGGGATGAAGCACAAACTCTATATGACTTAAAGGTCAACGTTCAGCGCAATGGAGAACGCTTTCAGGTAAAGGCTAGCTATACAGTCCCCATTAGCCTTTGTAATGCCTATTCTTTTTTGACGGACTATGAGGGCGCTAAGAATATCCCCGGCATTGTCGAATCGAAGGTCATTTCAAGATCTGGGAATAAAGTCCAGGTTGAGAGGCTAATAGAGGAGCGAATTTTATTGATCCCAATTGAAATGTATTCCGTAATGCAGTACACAGAAACGTCTAATCAAGGGCTATCCTTTGAGCAAATTAGTGGAGATGCTAAGTTTTATAAAGGTAGCTGGCGTATATCGACCGATAGCAGCGGAACACTCTTCAAATATGAAAGCGTGTTTGAGCCTCAGTCCATTATTCCGAACTTTGTGATTGAGTACTTCATCAAAAACAGTATCCGGGAGCGATTTGGATTGATGGCAGAAAAAGCCGCCCAAAGAAATGTAATTCCCGTCCTAGCGTGTAAATCATGAAGCCTGCCATTGCACAAAAAGCGCCTTATCCAGCCGAAGTTCAGGAGGGGCAAGTGTATTACTGGTGCGCTTGTGGAAAAAGCAAAAAGCAGCCCTTTTGCGATGGATCCCATAAAGCCTCAGGATTTAATCCAATTCGGTTTTTGGCTGGGGAAACAACAACCGTCTACTTTTGTGGCTGTAAGCAAACACTGAACCCCCCATTTTGCGATGGCTCTCATTCCAGTCTGTAGTCAAAAGTAGTGGTTTTAAGGTCTGCCTAGACTTACTCGCGCCCATCATTCGCCCTCAAATCCACAAATAAGCGAGTGAAGAGGCTAAAAATGTCTATTTATGTTGCTTTGCAGCAATTTTTGCTTGTTTTGCCCAAAATAAATGATTAATATGGTGCAATGCAACAAATTACTCACTTATAGGAAAAATCATGTTTAAAAATCAATTCGCAGAAAACCAAGCTAAATCCGTTGAAAACGCACGTGCCTTGGGCCAAACAGCCCTTGAGAACGCACAAGAATTAGCAGAAATTAATTATCAAACCGCACAAGCAGCAGTAGCTAATGCACAAACAAAAGCGGCTGAGTTAATGAAGGGCAAAGATCCTAAAGCAGCTTTAGACCTCTTGCAAAGCCCAGAAGTACAAGAGGCCGTTGCTCAGGTTGCTGATTATCAGAAAAAAGTAGCTGCTGTATTGCGCCGTGGCAATCAAGAGTTGGTTGAGGCAGTTGAAGCTGCAATCGATCAATCACAAGATGACTTGAAAAGCTTTGTAGCAGCAGCAACTTCTAAAGCCCCTGCAGGCTCAGAGGCTTATGTAAGTGCTTTTACAAGCGCATTTAATACAGCCATGCAAAACTTTGATCAAGTTCGCTCTACAACACAAGATGCATTTGCTAACTTTGAGAAAAGTATTGAAACCGCAATGAAATCAGCCCAAGGTCAATTTGGCCAAGCAGCAAAAACAACAAAAAGCCGCGCTAAGTAATCCATAGTATTTGTATTATTAAAAACCCCGTTTATACGGGGTTTTTTTCTGAGGTAACTATGGCTAGATTAAAAAACCAATCATTAGCCGTTGATAATTGGCGGTAAATGAAGCTTTTAATTTTTAAAGGATTGCTATGAATCGCATAATGTTATTGGGAAAAATTCATCGAGCAACGGTAACTGAAGCAGACCTACATTACGAAGGGTCATGCGGCATTGATGAAGACTTGCTTGATGCGGCAGGTATGCGTGAGTTTGAAAAGATCGAGCTTTATAACATTAACAACGGCGAACGTTTTTCTACCTATATTATTAAAGCAATGCGTGGCTCTGGAATCATTTCTCTCAATGGTGCGGCGGCACGTAAAGCCCATGTTGGCGACTATTTGATTATTTGTACTTATGGACAGGTAAGCAATGATGAAGTTTCAACGCATTGTCCCAAGATTGTTTTGTTGGGCGAGGGAAATGTCATTAAAGAAATTAAAAAGGTAATTTAGTGCAGGCAAAGTCAATGAAGCAGGAAATATATTTAGACGAATTAAAAAAGGATGATTTTCCAGATCCCATATACATTGTGCGAGAGGGGTCAGGCTTTCTGGAGCAACATTCACATCCCTATGCCGTGAAGGCCCTGGTAACAGAGGGGCAAATTGATATCACCATAGGCGGAATTAAGAGCACTTATCTAGCAGGTGATGCTTTTGAGCTAACTGCAGGACAATTGCATTCGGAAAACTACGGCGGCAAAGGCGTTAAATATCTTGCTAGCCGAAAAGGGGCAGTGCTCCAGGAAGAGTTGGGGCTGGAGTCCATCGAAGGGGTGGAGCCAGGCATCTCAGCATAAGAATATCCCATACCCCCCAAATCTAGACTGGGTTAAAGTGATGACAGTAGATTCAGTACTTTAATATAAATAAGGATAAAAAATGTCCCACCATGACCAATTGATTTCAGCTTTCGAAACCTATAAAGCTGAGCATGAAAAGTTTCAAGATAAAGGCATTAAAGCTTCAGCAGCCAGGGCTCGCAAAGCACTTCAAGAGATTTCAGGTTCTTGCAAAGAGCGACGCAAAGAAATTACCGCTCAAAAAGAAGCTCTTGAGGGTAAGCCAAAAGGCGAGGGAATGTCACAAGATGCCGCACGTCATGCACACATTAGAAAATAATGTATCGATTTAAAAAACCACCCGAATGAACTGACCCCCAAAAGTTGGACATCAAGTCCAACCAAGGGGGTTTTGTTTTATAGGTCTACGTTTTCTAGTGCTAGACCATTTAGATGGCGGGTATCAGCCCATCGCTCTACAGCCCATGATTTTCCATCATGCGTAAGCCAATTTAGGGAGGCATTGGGAACAGAAACGATACGCGCTGTTTCAAGAGCCTGTCCGCTAGCAATGCGATACATCATGTCGAGCGTGCCCCCATGGCTAACTAGGAGAACCGTTTCCCCAGCATGTTTTTCTCGGATAAGCGCCAGGGCATTTTGGACGCGCTCTGCAAATTGATTGATGCTTTCGCCACCTTCTAAACTATGATCCAAATTTCGAGCAATATGGGCCTGCCAGATCTCGGGCTTTAGTGCTGGCGCATCTGAAATGCTTAAACCCTGAAGCGCTCCAAAATGCCTCTCTCGTAGTTCACTCATGACAATTGCCGGCATATTGAATTGCTCAACAATGGCCTGGGCAGTATCTGCAGCTCTTTTGAGATCGCTCGTATAGAGCGCATCAAACTCGAGAGATATATTTTTTAATGCTGCAGCCATTTGGGTGGCCTGAGTCATTCCACGGAAATTGAGCGCAATATCGGTATGACCCTGTAGGCGACGCTCCACGTTCCAAGGGGTTTCACCATGACGGATAAGGCAAAGACGGGTTATGTTCATTGAGAAGTAAAAAAGAAGCTATTGTTTTAGAGTCCAGGCCCGAGGATGATTCTCGAACCCAAGATGTTCATAGTATTGATTTGCCTTAGGGGCCGCTAATAAAACAATCATACATTCAGGCCCTAGGCGAATTTTAGTTTCCTCAATCAGTTGTTTCCCGATTCCTTGCCTTTGATATTTTTCATCAACCGCTAGATCTGCAAGATAAGCTACATAAGAAAAATCAGTAAGGGATCTGGCAATTCCAACCAAAACATTCTCATCCCAAGCAGTAATGATTAAATTTGCATGGGTGAGCATATCGGTAAATGTATTGATGTTATCGACTGGACGCCGCTCCCCAAGGGTTGATCTATTGTATAAATCAATCGCTTGTACTGCGGTAATTTTCGCATTATCTAAATAAACAATCATTCTGATTCCATTTAATCAGTTGATAAGATATCTTCAGGGTAGAGTATTCCAGAATCTAATATCGCCGCCCTGATTCCGCCGCAACCTTCAAACGATTTGATGAAATCCACTTTATTTAAAAGCTTGGCGGGTCTTTGGCAGGGGTCGCATAACTCAATCCCTTGCAGCGACAATTGACCCAAAAAAAAGATTCGACCAACCAAGCCATTCAAACCTTCAGGCGTTATTCCGCTAATAACAATATTTCGTCGAGTTTGGGCTTCGGAAAATTGAGGATATTGATTCTGCTCTAGAAGTTGATTTGCAGCTTCTATACCCGATTTTGCAATGAGTGTGATGTGCCGAATTTTGGGAGGAGTAGTCTTTGAGAATGCACCATTACCCTGCGCATATCGATCACCCCGTATTCCAGTGCCAGCGATCAATTCAGCCTGAGCTAGTTGCTGCATGGGAGCCCCAGCAGAAGGTGCAATATAAATAGCGTGAATGAAGGCAGCAAGTTTCATGGAATATCAAAGAATATTACATCTCCACATAGTTAAAAAGCCCCGTTGATATCGGGGCTTGGTAATTAGGCTGCAGTAGTTGCTGCTGCCGGGCTTAACTTATTGAGTGCCCGCTGAAGCTTATTCTTATCTTTTGGCTTGGTGCTAGTTTCTAGCATTTTGGTAAGCTGAGCAATATTTAAGGGTCCTAATCGGGCTTTACCAGTTTTGGTAAGCATAGGGTCATTTTTTCTATTTCTTTGGTTTTGGCCAACAGCCATATATTTTCCTAGAGTATTGGAATGATGAATCCATGAGGCTAGCTCAGGAGATCCCCCTATCTAGGGCGCAAAATAGTGATCACAGATCAGAATAACAGTTAAGTAGCCCGGGCGCTATGATTAAGGTATGCGTGCAAGCACCAATCTTCTTTCACCCTCCTTATGGACGCCCCAATGAAACAATATGGATATCTTTTACTAATTTGTATTTTTGGGTTAACTGCTTGCGCTGCAGTCTATACCGATGGGTCAGATGCCAACCATGTCACCTTTCTAAATAGTAGCGGAGAGTCAATGGCAGAGTTAAGTCAAAAGGCTAGCTCATATTGTGCGCAATATGGGAAAGTAGCCTCTTTCAGAAATTCTGATAGTCAACTAGTGGCTATATTTGATTGCAAACTACCGCGCTAAAGGGTTTTAAAAAGCAACGGATTATCCAGCTAAGTCGGATTGATAGATGAGGCCCGCATGCTCCCGTAGCGCATGGAATTGAATGGACTCCCAGCGCTGTTGTGCAACATCAAGCTCGGATTTATGCGAGGCTAAAAATACAGAAGCGCCGACAACATCTTCTGCCATACGGTGGATATTTTCTTGGATAAATTTTTTCAAAGTAACTGGATCATCGGAGCTGACCCAGCGTGCGAGGTTATAGCGTGCAGGCAATAGACGCACTTCGGCGCCATACTCTGATTGCAAGCGATGGCTAACCACTTCAAATTGCAACTGTCCAAAAGCACCCAGCAACATCGTACCGCCCATCATGGGGCGAAACACCTGAATCGCACCTTCTTCACCCAATTGCATAAGGCCAGTGCGGAGTTGTTTAGAGCGCAGCGGATCAGCTGACTCAACCATGCGGAAAATTTCTGGAGCAAAAAAAGGTAAACCTGTAAATTGCAACTGCTCGCCCTCAGTGAGGGTATCGCCTAGCCTCAGTAGGCCATGATTGGGTAGGCCAATAATGTCACCTGGAAAAGCTTCATCCAAAATATCTCGGCGTTGTGACAGGAAGGAAAGGGCATTATTGGTACGAACTTCTTTGCCATTGCGACAAATTTTTAGTTTCATACCGCGTTGAAAATGACCTGAGCAGATGCGCAAAAAGGCAACTCTGTCGCGGTGTGCTGGATCCATATTGGCTTGAATCTTAAATACCACTGCCGAGAATTTATTTTCAGCAGGGCTAACTTCTCGTTGAAGTGCTTTGCGAGATCCTGGCGATGGCGCTAATTCAACCAGCGTATTTAGAATCTCACGAACACCAAAGTTATTAATAGCAGAACCAAAGAAAACAGGTGATTGACGCCCTGCCAAAAAAGCTTCACGATCAAATGCAGGCATGGCATTTTTAATGAGATCTACTTCGGCAAGGGCGGTTTCTAAGTCTGTACCTAGACGCTCTTTTAATGCAGCATCGTTAATGTCCACAATTGCGTGAGAATCTTCAGTCACTCGATCTTCACCTGCTTTAAACATGCGCATTTGCATTTTTGCGATATCAATCACGCCTGCGAAGGATTTACCCATTCCTACTGGCCAAGTAAAAGGAACGACTTCAATCCCCAGGGCAGTTTCGATTTCATCCATTAATTCCATGGGTGGCTTCACTTCACGATCCATCTTATTGATGAAAGTGACAATAGGCGTATTACGTGCACGGCAGACTTCAAGCAGGCGTAGGGTTTGGGATTCCACCCCATTGGCCGCATCAATCACCATTAAAGCAGAGTCAACGGCCGTCAAAACACGATAGGTGTCCTCAGAGAAATCTTGGTGGCCCGGAGTATCTAAAAGATTAATGATGCAATCTCGATACTCCATTTGCATGACTGAACTTGCTACAGAAATACCACGCTGCTTTTCGATCTCCATCCAGTCTGACGTAGCGTGCCTACTGGCTTTGCGAGCCTTAACGCTACCGGCAATTTGAATGGCGCCTGCATAAAGTAATAATTTTTCAGTGAGCGTAGTCTTGCCCGCATCTGGGTGGGAGATGATTGCAAAGCTGCGGCGTCTTAAAACTTCTGCGCCGGGAGTGCTGGAGGAAATGGTATCGATGGTAATTCTGCGCTTAATCTAGGTTTGGACAAGATTATAAGCGGGTGGAGCCCTCTTAAAATTGCTCTTCAGGCCTGACGAATCGCCATTTGCCGGGAGGTAATGCGCCCAATGAAATGCGACCCATGCGCACTCGCTTTAAACCCAGGACTTTTAGTCCCACTATTTCGCACATTTTGCGGATTTGGCGTTTGCGACCTTCGCGCAATACAAAGCGCAATTGATCCTCATTTTGCCAGCTTACTTGGGCGGGCTTTAGAGCAACACCATCTAGCTCTAGACCATGCTTTAAGCGATCCAAGTTCTCAAAAGAAAGCGCTCCTTCAACCCTGACCAAGTACTCTTTTTCGATGGGGCTACTCTCCCCAATGAGTAGTTTCGCAATTCGCCCATCTTGAGTTAATACCAGCATCCCAGTGGAGTCAATATCTAAACGACCAGCTGGCGCTAAACCTCGGGTATTGAAACGTGGATTGCGCCCCCTATCTAAAGGGCTCGAAAAATAGTTTTCTAGTGTAATTAAAGATGCAGCAGGCTGGTACTCCTGCTCATCATCAAAATGCGAGATATAGCCTACCGGCTTATTGAGGATGACTGTAATGCGCGATGCTTGTTGTGCCTTAGCGCCAGATTGCAACTCAATTTTCTGACTGCGAAAGGCGCGCGAGCCCAGTTCATTCACTACCTCACCGTCAACAGTAACCAAGCCTTGCTCTATATAAGAGTCAGCCTCACGTCGAGAACAGAGGCCTAGCTCTGAGAGTAGCTTTGATACGCGAACTTTTTCTTCCATGACCACATTATCGGGCAAGCAATCCATTTATTGCGCGGGTATTATCGATCCAAGAATCTGTTTAGATTGCTCACCATATTATGAATAAAGGAAATCAAATTGAATACGACATTAAAAAAGCCCCCAATTTATAAAATCCTTTATTTTCAAGTACTTATGGCCGTTGTTCTGGGGGTTTTATTGGGGCATCTTTACCCATCGATTGGGGTAGATATGAAGCCTTTTGGGGACGCCTTCATCAAAGGCATCAAGATGCTGATTGCCCCAATCATCTTTTGTACCGTGGTTCTCGGTATCGCTGGCATGGAAGATATGAAGAAAGTCGGCAAAACTGGTGGTCTAGCCCTCCTATATTTTGAGATTGTCAGCACAATTGCCCTGATGGTTGGTTTGGTGGTGGTAAATGTTTTGCAGCCTGGCGCTGGCATGAATATAGATCCAGCTAGCTTAGATACCAAGGGTATCGCCGCCTATACAGGTCCCGGGAAGATGGCAAGTACAACAGAGTTCTTGCTCAACATTATTCCCAATACGGTAGTCGATGCGTTTGCAAAAGGAGAGATTTTGCAGGTGTTGTTTATTGCAGTCCTTTTTGGATTTGCTTTGCATAAATTTGGTGGTCGTGGAACGATGGTATTTGATTTGATAGAAAAGACCTCACATGTTCTTTTCGACATTATTGCTATCGTTATGAAATTTGCACCTATTGGCGCATTTGGCGCAATGGCTTTCACGATTGGCAAATACGGTGTCGGCTCTTTATTCTCCCTCGGTAAATTGATGGGTGCTTTTTATATCACCTGTCTACTCTTTGTATTTATTGTTCTAGGCCTCATTGCGCGATTAAATGGATTTAACATCTTTAAATTTGTGCGCTATATCAAAGAAGAGCTCTTAATTGTTTTGGGCACATCTTCTTCAGAGTCTGTTCTTCCTCGCATGATGGAAAAGATGGAGCTTTTGGGGGCTAAGAAAAGTTGTGTAGGCTTGGTCATTCCAACGGGCTATTCATTTAATCTTGATGGCACATCCATCTACTTAACGATGGCTGCAGTCTTCATTGCTCAGGCAACCGATACTCCAATGACCATTACTCAACAGATCACGCTCTTATTGGTATTGCTCCTCACATCCAAGGGTGCAGCCGGTATCACCGGTAGCGGATTTATTGTGTTGGCAGCCACCCTCTCTGCGGTTGGTAATGTACCTGTTGCTGGACTAGCAATCATCTTGGGAATCGATCGATTTATGTCTGAAGCACGCGCATTGACTAATTTAGTTGGTAATGGGGTGGCTACTATTGTGGTGGCGCGGTGGACTGGCGAGCTAGATGAGAAACAGTTAACTGCTGCACTCAATCGCGATAGCTGGATTGAGGCACAGGAGCCAGAAATCTTGCTAGATCAGAAGCAAGAGAAGATGCATTAATTTTAGCAGCGCAACCTAGAGTATGTATTGATGGTCTAGGTTCTCACAATATGAACGCTGCAAGGAGCCTCTTCAACTATCTTCGTCATCGAGGTTCTCCATGGTGTCACTTTATTTGGAAGCTTATGAGATGCGCCAATCAATATTAGTGCGGCATCATTGTCTTTTGCGAAATCGACAATTCTTGAGGCGGGATCAATAGCCTCTAGTACGTGATAAGAAATGCGCTCAGGGGGTAGCTTCAGTGGTTTTGCCCACTCCATGAGCTGGACTAAATGGCCCCGAACAATTCCGCTAGCAGTTTCACTTTCTTGATTGCCTTCAAAAGTGGGGGTACCCGCAATAGTGCTAATGCAAACCAAGCGGCTCTCTGGATAAGCATTAAATAAATTTTTTGCAGTTGTTTGCATGCGCTCACGCAAATCTTCATCTGACTGACGGGTGTCAATTGCCGCAATCATGAGGGGCGCATCTTGACTGGTCATGCTGGGACGCGGGCTTGGCGACGGCTCATATCCTGCAGCCCGGATCATGCGCTTGAGATTCTCCCAAAAACTCAGCGGCTCTACGCGTTCTGCACGCTCTGTTAGAACGATACTTTCATGATCACGTAATACTTGGCGTAAACGAGCGGCACTTTGATAGCGATCGGCAGCACGCGCTTCTAAGCAACGCAATACCACTTCTTGCAGCCAACGTGGAATTTCCTTGCGAATAGCGCGCGGCGGAAAGGCTTGTGCCCACATGCGCTTTCGTAAGCCACTCATAGACTGTGGATTTCCAAAGGGCAGCTCTCCCGTCAGCATTTCATACATGATGACGCCAATAGAGAAAATATCGCTACGGGAATCTGAGCGTATGCCAACAACTTGTTCTGGAGAAATATAGGGCGCAGAACCAATTCCCTTGCGCATTTCTTCTGCTAGCAAATCGGGGAATCGGGCATGGTGAGATAAACCAAAATCAATCAGCGTTAGTTTGCCACTGTCATCAATCAGAATATTTTCAGGTTTGATGTCTAAATGAATGGCATCTTGAGAGTGCAGTGATTGAACCGCTTGGGCCAAGTCAGCGCCAATGCGCACGACTTCGTCAATGCTAAATTGTTTACCTTCCTTAATTAAGTCTTCAAGTGGATGGCCTGGAACACGCTCCATCGCAATGTATGGGCGCGTAGCCATATTTCCTGAACCTAAATACTTTGGTACATATGGACTCTGCAGTGAGCGCAAGATCGTTAGCTCAGTCTCAAAGCCAATTAAGCTCTCCACTGGTTGGTCTCTGCCTACTCTGGGTATCTTCAAAAGGATCGGCATATCAATCCCTTCTTTAGTCGCAGAGAACAGGCTGGCCATGCCACCGCGATGGACCTCAGTCCCCAAAACAAATCCATCGACTACCTTGCCGTTTTGGAAGATGTCGTCTACCGCTTCAATGTCAGTCGTTATGAGCATGTGTAAATTATTTGCCTGTGATGAGGCGATTAGCAAGCTCTTCAGGTAAACCTGCGCGCCTTACTTTATCTGCTGCAGAAAATCGATCGTACTCAATCCGGTGAAAGGTAAGCGCTTCGGACTCAGGTTCAAATACCGCAAAGCAGGCCTCAGGATTTCCATCTCTAGGCTGACCTAGTGAACCCACTACAGTGACCCACTGACGGTGGCGCATAACAGGAACTTCATCTCCAGGATGTGGTGCAAAGCGAATCAGTTTGCCAACAGCGCTCTGATAAAAGAGGGCCTGCTCATGAGAGTGCCCAACAAAGGTATATATTTTTCCTGAGCTTTGTACGCAACGCCAGGCGCTCATACTATCGGTGATGTAATTCCATTCCGCAGGGTTATGGGCCGATGCATGTGTAAAGCAGATATTGTCTTCATTCACGATCAGCGGCAAATCTTTTAAGAATTGCACTTGAGAAGCATTCAATTGGGATTTAGTCCACTCAATGGCCGCATTCGCATTCGCATTCATGCGGCTGCGATAGTCTTTAAATATGGCTTCATCATGATTCCCCACTACGGCAATCGCCTTGTTGGCAGCAACCAATTCACCAATTCGATCAATGAGGGCACAAGGATCAGCGTTATAGCCAACGATGTCACCTAAGAAAACCATGCGCGTCACACCAAGTTCTTGAGCCTTGGCCATGCCAGCCTCGAAGGCCTCTAAATTGCTATGAAGGTCGGCAAAAAGCCCAATACGTTCGTTCATCTAATAATGATAGGACAAAATAGTCATTAACAGAAGGCTTAGTATGGATTTGCTTCGTTAAGGGGGCGATTTTTAAAGCGCTTATGGACCCAGTAATATTCGGCGGGCCTTAGGCGAATTTCTTTCTCGAATATGAGATTTAGGCGAGCAGTGTCGGACTTGGGGTCATCGCTTGGAAAATGATCGATTGGCTTGCTAATCTCACAAAGGTAACCTGATTCATCGGGCTTTAAGCTTGTGACCATCATGCAGACTTCAGCACCAGAAATTTTGGCCAGTCTGGATACTGCCGTAATGGTGTTGGTTTGAATGTTAAAGAAAGGCACAAAGACCGAATCCTTAGTTCCCAAATCAATATCTGGGGCAATGATGATGAAGCTTCCTTTGCGTATTTCACGAATAATCGCCAGAGAGTTTCCCTGGCGATCAATGGAGTTTCCGCCGAATCGATTGCGCCACTCAATAATTTTTCGATTAAAAAAAGGACTCTTCATGCGCTGAAAAAATCCAGAGGTGCGTGGCCAACCATTTTTCTTGGCAAGCGCGCTTAAGATAATGCTACCTTCTATTCCTGTGAAATGCATGTTAACCAAAATACGAGGTTTTCGATCCGAGAGATCGACCTCAGATCGCACTTCAACCATATTGCTCAATTGCTCTACGCTACCGAGCCAAATAATGCTTTTCTCAACCAAGCTGCGACCCAAAAGGCGCCAATGCTGTTTGCTTAATTCGTTGATTTCTTTCGTGTCGAGATCAGGAAAGCACAAGTGCAAATTGGTTTTGACAACGCGATTACGATCGCTTGGAATATGGGCAGCAATAAACCCAATGCCATAGCCAATCGAAACCAATACCTTATATGGCAGAATCGATAAGAGCTTAAGAAAAGCCAGCCCCGAATAATTGGAAAGCGTTTTGAACAAGCGAACTTTATTCTGATTCGTAACGCGTTAAGGATTTGGCGTACCGAACATGAAGTTCATCTGTGGAGCCAATCGACATACCCAGGTCGTTTACTAGTCCAGTTTCTAGGCGATAAGCCCACCCATGGACGGTGAGCTCTTGGCCGCGTGCCCAGGCATCTTGGACAATCGTGGTTTCGCATACGTTTACCACCTGCTCAATCACGTTGAGCTCACAAAGGCGATCTTGACGTTTAGCAGTTGGAATGACCTCACCTAAATACCGCTCATGTTTTTGATGAACGTCTTTTACGTGGCGCAACCAATTATCAGCGAGTCCAACGCGACGATCAGTCATGGCTGCATGAACACCAGAGCAGCCATAGTGACCAACTACTAATATATGTTTCACTTTGAGTAGATCAATTGCAAACTGAATGACAGATAGGCAATTGAGATCGGTATGAACGACAACGTTGGCAATATTGCGATGAACAAATAATTCACCAGGCAGCAGGTTCACAATGTCATTTGCGGGAACGCGACTGTCTGAGCAGCCAATCCACAGATATTCTGGGGCTTGTTGCGAAACTAGGCGTTTAAAGAAGTTGGCATCTTTAGCAACCATACCTTCTGCCCATTCGCGATTATTCACAAATAGGTGGTCTAAAGCATTGGAGTTCTTCATAATCATGGTTTCAGTTTAAAGTACTTTAATGACGCCGATTTGGTTAAAACAAACCCCTACAGGCATTGCGTTAAATCTGCATTGCCAACCAGGTGCCAAGCTAACCAAAGTCGTTGGCCTACACGATGGCTGCCTCAAAATCTCATTGCAGGCTCCAGCGCTTGAAAATAAGGCCAATGAAATGCTCTTAGCTTGGCTCTCTAAGCAATTAAAGGTGCCTCAAAAACAAATTCAATTCCTGTCCGGACAAAATAGCCGCATAAAACGGGTAGAAATTTGGGGTTCAATTACTCCCGAACAAATTGCGCAGGCTTTAAGTCCCTAAGTGCTACCAAAAAATTGCCCACAGAATTCCTAAAATAAGAACCCATTTACCGACGTAGTAAACAGTGCGATGACTTGCCTTCAGTTTTTTAGCTTGTGCCCGTAGTTGGTAAAAGTACTTAAAGAGGATATTTACAAAGCCCACTTTCTCCCCTGCTACGTTTTGGGAAGAGGCCAAACTCATTACATGGCGACCAAACCATCGATTTATCACTTGAACTACCTTTGTATAAACCGGGCGCTCCACATCACAAAATAAAACAATACGTTGGTGATCAGTTTCATTGGCGGCAAAGTGAATATAAGTTTCATCAAACATCACGGGCTCGCCATCCTTCCAGAAATAGCGCTCCCCATCGACTTCAATAAAGCACTTAGGATCATTTGGGGTAACTAAGCCAATGTGATAACGAAGAGAGCCGGCATAGGGGTCGCGATGACGCACCAAAGTAGCACCAGGCGGTAGAGAGGCAAACATGGCTGCCTTAATCGAGGGAATGGACTTTAATAGGGCAACCGTTTTAGGGCAGTTTGCTTGAGCTGAAGGCATATCCTTGCCGTACCAGTAGAGGTGAAAGCGTTTCCAACCGGTTCGGAAGAAAGAGTTAAAGCCAATATCGTTATACCCGGTGGCAGCTGCAATTGCACCATCTGCATTTAAAGAGAGGGCTTCTTGACGAATAATTTCCCAGTTATCTTGTAAGGGCTGCATTTCTGGAAACTGCTCAACTGGAATAAAAGCACCCGCCTTTGTTTTAGAAAATAAATAGAGAATGCTATTGATGGGTGCTAGCAAGACCTGATAGTCAGTTAGGGATCTCACCAAGCCAAAGCGCACTTTTCCTCGGAAATAGACGTATATCGCTGAAGCAATAAAGATAAAAAAGATGATGTGACGTAATTGCATAGAAATTACCGTTTAGCTTAACTAGTCTTATTTTAATTTGGATAGAGGTGACTTTCTGCCTATTTCTATGCAAACTATGCTCATATACTTATTGAGGTTAATGAAAAGCCTTCTTTTATGCGCCCACTTGGGGCTGCAAGGGGGTAATTTACTGGAGAAAATTGTATGAATGGGTTTGTAAAGTCACTTCTAAGTCTTATATTGATTGGGTTGGCAGTACTTGCAGGGTATACCTGGATCATGCTGACTTGGAGCTATGGCAGCGGTGAGCGGGCGGGTTATGTACAGAAATTCTCCAATCGTGGCTACATATGCAAGACTTGGGAGGGTGAATTAGCCATGGTTTCGATGCCCGGCACCATGTCCGAAAAGTTCTTTTTTACGGTGCGTGAAGATGCTGTGGCGCAGAAAATTAATGCAAATTTAGGAAAAAAGGTTGCCCTAAAGTATGACCAACACATTGGATTGCCAACAAGCTGTTTTGGGGATACCGAATATTTTGTATCTGATATTACGGTTTTAGAGGAATAATGAGCTCTAACAAAAAAATTGCTGTAGTGCAGCTTTATTTTTGTAATTTTTTGTGGTTAAAATCATGTAAGCGCACTGTGCGCTGACATCAATATTTATAAGGAGCTTCACTTGAATAAAGCAGAACTAATCGCAGCTATTGCTGACGACGCTGAGATCTCAAAAGCCAAGGCTGAATTTGCATTAAATTCTGCTATTGAGCAAATCATTAAAGCTGTTACTAAAGGTGACTCAGTTCAACTGATCGGCTTCGGTACTTTCGCTTCTGGTAAACGTGCTGCACGTATGGGTCGCAACCCAAAAACTGGCGAGCCACTCAAAATTGCTGCAGCAAAAACAGTTAAGTTTTCTGCTGGTAAGGCATTTAAAGATTCAGTTAACAAGCGTAAGAAATAATTCTTTCTTTGTTGACGAAAAAGCCCGGCATGCCGGGCTTTTTTGTTTCTAACATTTTCCATAAGGATGACGCATAAGTTGTGGGTGGAAATTTAGCTTTGCACTAAGCGCCGATGGCGATGAATGCTCATCAGAATTCCAGCTCCAAATCCCAGGGTAACTAAGGCGGTACCACCATAACTAATAAAGGGAAGGGGTACACCCACTACCGGAAGCAAACCACTCACCATGCCAATATTGACAAAGGCATAGGTAAAGAAAATAAGCGTAACGGAGGCACCTAGGAGTCGAGTAAATAAATTGGGAGCGCTTGCAGAAATGGCTAGCCCCCTTTTGATAAGCGCAAAAAATAGCACCAATAAAACTAGATTTCCGAGTAAGCCAAATTCTTCTGAGAAAACGGCAAATACAAAGTCAGTATGTTTCTCTGGAATAAATTCTAAATGCGATTGTGTTCCTTGAAACCAGCCTTTACCAAAAAATCCACCAGAGCCGATAGCGATCATAGATTGAATGGTATGGAATCCTTTTCCAAGAGGATCGCTGCTCGGGTCAAGCAAAGTACAAATGCGATGCTTTTGATAATTGTGTACAAATGGCCATGCAACATCATGTGCACAAATCGTATTGCCAAAGATGATGATCAGCAAAATTCCGATAGCGCCAATACCGATAAAAGGCAATATCCATTTCCAGGGAAGGCCAGCAAGAATAATCACGTACATCCCAGCGGCAAATACGAGTAATGCAGTTCCCAAGTCTGGTTGACGCGCAATTAGTAAAACGGGAATTCCAAGGATGATTGCGGCCACTCCATAGTCCCAAGATTTTAGTATGCCTTCACGTTTTTGAAAGTACCAAGCCAGCATGAGTGGCATTGCAATCTTCATTATTTCTGAAGGCTGAATCACAATGCCAATGTTGAGCCAACGACGCGCACCTTTTTTAATTAGGCCAAAGATTGCAACGGCAATTAATAATGCAATGCCAAAACCATAAATCCATACAGCTGCCGTTTCTAACCACTTTGGTGGAATGCGAGACACAATCCACATTACTGCAAATGAGAGGGCGAGATTGCGAAGCTCATCTCCAATGAGAACGGGCGTATTCTGACTCGCAGATAAGAAGGTAAAAAACCCTACTGTTGCTAAGCCAAGTAGAATAAGGCCGAGCTGGCGGTCAAGGCCAGAAAAAAAACTAAAAAATATCTTCCGAATTTTTATTATGGCGCTCTTTTCCATTCAGGAACCTCCTTGGGCCACTTGCCATCAATATAAAAATCCAAGGCTTTGCGTGCAATCGGTGCCGCATATTGCGCGCCAAAACCAGCGTTCTCAACCACCATTGCGATCACAATCGTTGGCTTTTCTGCTGGGGCAAAAGCAATATAAAGAGCGTGGTCACGTAAAAATTCTGCAGTGGAACCGTGCTTATATTCTTTCGAATTCAAGCTAAAAACTTGGGCGGTACCAGTCTTACCACCTACTTGATAGCCCGTGCCTTTAAATGCCGTAGCCGATGTACCCGAAACGTTCACTTCAACCATGGCCTTTTTAATTACTTCAATATTCTCAGCCTTCAAATCAATGCGATAGCTTTCCTTGGGCGTCGTCAAGGCGCGATGGCGCGTAAATGGATCTTCAATTGCTTTGACTAAATGCGGCTTCATCACAATTCCGTTGTTAGCAACGTTTGCCATCGCATGGGCTAATTGCAAAATCGTGAAGGCGTTGTAACCTTGACCAATTCCCAGGGAGATAGTTTCACCTTCATACCATTTTTGTTGCTCTGGTTTTTTGAATGTATTTTTCTTCCACTCGGTAGACGGCAAAACACCTTTAGATTCACCTTGTAAATCAATGCCGGTGATTTGGCCAAAGCCCAGTGGCTTCATAAAGTCATGCATCGTGTTGACGCCCATATCGCGCGCAAGCGTGTAATAGTAGGTATCGCAAGATTCCACAATAGACTTTTGCATGTCCACAATTCCATGTCCCCCTTTTTTGTCATCACGGAAGGTGTGGTTACCAAAATCAAAGTAGCCTGGGTCTGAAATCGTTTGTGATGGAGTACGCTTTTTTGTTTCTAAAGCAGCCAAGGCCATGAATGGTTTGTATGTAGATCCTGGTGGATAGATGCCTTTGAGCGGGCGGTTATAGAGGGGCTTTTGTAAAGATTCATTAAGCTCTTTCCAGGTAACTGAATCAATCCCCTCTACAAAATCATTGGGGTTGAAATTGGGCTTTGAAACAAAGGCCAGGACATCGCCAGTTTCTGGTTCGATAGCAACAAATGCCCCGCGAAAATTTCCATATAACTCTTCAACCAAATACTGTAATTTGATGTCGACCGAGAGGACTACATTCTTTCCGGGTATCGATGGTGAGCTAGAAAGAGTGCGCACGGGTTTTCCGCCTGCAGTAATTTCCACTTGATCGTAGCCAGGTACACCACGTAATACAGCCTCATAGCTTTGTTCTAAACCAATTTTCCCAACGTACTGAATGCCCGGTAAAAAAGAGGTTTGCAAGGCATCGGGATCATCCGCTCTAGATCCCTCAATTTCGGTTTGCATACGCTCTTTATCTTTTTGGGAAACGCGGCCAATATACCCAATCAGATGTGAGGCTAGTTCGTTATAAGGGTACTCACGGAAGCTACGGGCGCGGATCTCAACACCAGGAAAGCGGTAGCGGTTGGCCATAAATCGAGCGGTTTCTGTCTCAGTAAGCATCGAGCGCAGGGGAAAAGTACCCATTTTTCGGGAATCTTCCATTGAGCGCTTGAAATTTCGCTTGTCTCGTGGAGAAATCAGCACGATTTGAGATAAGTCTTCGATCAGATCATCTACATTCCCTTTTACCTCCTCAGCATTGACATCCAATGTGAGTGCAGAATAGTTTCTTCCAATCACGATGCCATTGCGATCGATGATGAGACCGCGATTAGCGGGTGCTGGAACTAAAGCGATGCGATTATTCTCTGCTTGGAGCGCATATTTGCCATGACTGACTAGCTGCAACCAAACCAGTCGAGTAACTAGCAGGATGAAGCAGAAGGTGACAAACAGGGTCGCAATATGAATGCGCTCTTGAAATGAGTCTAGATCCGGCTTTTTAAAAGAAACCATACAGCTTCTTAAATTGGGCGATTGTGATCAACGTCAATGGGGCGACGTTGAGGTGCCAACAAAATACGGGTCACTATGGGCCACAATAAAGCCTCAATGAGGGCCTGTATAGCGCCTGTCAAAGCCCACCAATACAGCTCCCCACTCAAAAGCCAATGCGCGAGAACGGGAAATAACGATACTAATAAAAAGAGGGGTAGCAAATGGAGCGCCTGTGTCAGAACACCCAAAGGGATGATCCGCCTGTGCCATGAGATGGCAAGAAAAGCGACCAATGAATAGCTAAAGGCATGCAAACCCAATAAATCAGAGTTGTGCACATCCATCATCAGGCCCAGTAAAAAGGCCAAAATGACGCTGACATGGCGATGCTGATGGATGTTCCAAAACACAATGCACAGAATTAACCAATCGGGCACCCAACCATAGTTGCCTATAGGCAATAGATTAAGCATCAGCGCACAGAAAAGGCTGAAATAAATAAATACCCGATTTACTGGGCGAAGGATGTAGCCGCTTTGAAAGTCGATCATTGCATGCCTCGCGCCCGAGTTTGGCGTCTACCAGGCGCATTTGTAAGAGGCGCCCCTGCTTTATTGGTGGCACTAGACGCTTTTGCATCCCACTGGGGGTCATATAAAAAGGCGAGCGCTTGACGATATCGATTGACTGGGGCAATGGGCACACAAAAGACATTGGATGAGTTTTTGTCTGCGCTGCGTTCGATGCGGCTGATCACGGCAACAGCAAATCCTGGTGGGTAGACGCCATCGATACCAGAAGTGATTAGGACATCTCCGACTTCTAAGTCGCTAGCAACAGGTAGATATCGAAGCTCTAATGGATTGCCACGACCCGCCCCAAAAACAGCCGCCCTTAAACCATTGCGAGCCACTTGAACGGGAACCGCAAAATCACGATCTTCTAATAAAGACACTTCGGCAGAGTGATCGTAGATACGAACCACTTGACCCAAAATCCCAGCGTCGTTAGCGATGGGATTGCCAAGCTTTAAACCGTCATTGCTGCCTCGGTTTACGACAATGCGTTGTGAAATCGGGTTAGGTGGATTAAATAGAATTTCCACTGGCAATGTTTTAAATGAAATTTGCTTTTGCAAATCCATTAACTGCCGTAAGTTTTGATTTTCAATTAAGAGAAATTCAGATTGATTGGCTAGCAATGACAGCTCTGCTTGACGCACTTTCATTTCTTGGTTTTCTTGATCAAGCGTTCCACGAGTCGTGAAATATTCTGAACTAGCTTCGAGCGCATTGCGCGGCATCATCATGACGTATTCAAGGGGGCGCAAAACCCAATTGACAGAGTCGCGAATGGGATCGAGGGCTTTAAAGCGAAAATCGATCAGCATCAGAGCGACGCTGATCGATAGACAGACAATCAGTTTGACTAAAGCAGGAACGCCTTGTCTGAAAAGAGGAGGGGCGCTATGTTGCAATTCCCTAGTCGACGATTAAGTCGCTTACTCTTGCGAGAACACGCCACCCAGCTTGTCCATGCGCTCTAAGGCAATACCGCAACCACGGGCAACGCAAGTGAGTGGGTCTTCTGCAACATGAATAGGTAGGCCAGTTTCTTCCATGAGGAGGCGATCAAGGTCACGCAGTAATGCGCCACCACCAGTCAACATCATGCCGCGTTCGGCGATATCGGATGCGAGCTCAGGAGGAATTTGTTCAAGTGCGGCTTTAACTGCGGTCACAATTTGATTTAATGGATCGGTCAATGCTTCGAGCACTTCGTTGCTAGTCACCGTGAAGCTACGTGGAATGCCTTCAGAAAGATTGCGGCCTTTTACTTCCATCTCGCGCACTTCAGCGCCAGGGAATGCAGAGCCAATTGTTTTCTTGATTAACTCAGCAGTTTGCTCGCCGATCAACATGCCGTAGTTGCGACGAATATAATTGGTAATGGCTTCATCAAATTTATCACCACCAACTCGAACAGAGCCTTTGTAAACCATGCCGCCTAATGACATGACACCAACTTCAGTCGTGCCGCCACCAATATCAACCACCATTGATCCAGCCGCTTCAGAAACTGGTAGGCCTGCACCAATCGCAGCAGCCATAGGCTCTTCAATTAAAAATACTTGAGATGCTCCAGCGCCTAAGGCGGATTCACGAATTGCGCGGCGCTCAACTTGGGTAGATCCACAAGGAACGCAAATGATGATGCGGGGGCTTGGCTTTAATAGCTTGCTCTCGTGCACCATTTTGATAAATTGCTTGAGCATTTGCTCGGTGATGGTGAAATCGGCAATAACACCGTCTTTCATAGGGCGAATCGCCTCAATATTTCCAGGAACGCGTCCTAACATCGCCTTCGCTTCTTTCCCGACAGCCAAAATGGTTTTTTTGCCATTTGGGCCACCTTCGGTGCGAATTGCCACAACGGACGGTTCATCAAGCACAATACCCCGTTCACGCATGTAAATTAAGGTGTTGGCGGTACCTAGGTCGATGGCCAGGTCATTAGAAAAGTAGCTGCGGAAAAAACCAAACATGATGTAGTGGGAAAATAGTAAGTGTTAATAAAAATATATAGGAATGATACTCTAGCGCCCCATGAAACTTGATGATGTCCAGCGCATTGCGCACCTTTCCATGCTTGAGTTAAGTCAGGCTGAAGCCGAGGCAGTATTACCTCAATTGCAAGCCGTTTTTTCTTTGGTCGAGGAAATGCAGGCAGTTGATACCACTGGGCTGGAGCCTTTGGCCCACCCCATCCTCTTTTTACGAGATTTGGCACAGCCTTTGAGGGCCGATGAAGTGACTGAATCCGATCAT
The DNA here is from genome assembly GCA_903827075.1 of uncultured beta proteobacterium. Taxonomy (GTDB): domain Bacteria; phylum Pseudomonadota; class Gammaproteobacteria; order Burkholderiales; family Burkholderiaceae; genus Polynucleobacter. Next base: position 21,244 of record CAIKGX010000103.1, read on the forward strand.
CGCGCCCAAAATATGCAATCTGCCCCTGCTGAGCAGGACGGTTACTTTTTAGTTCCTCGGGTGATTGAATGAGCTGGCATAACACCCCAATTGCTTTAATGGCAAAAGCCTTGGCGGCTAAAGAGGTCTCCAGTACAGAGCTGACGAAGTACTTTTTAGGTCGTATTGAGGCCGGAAAACAGTGGAATGCATTTCTTGATGTGAATACTCACTTAAGCTTAGAGCAAGCAGCTATAGCCGATTCATTGCTTGCATCAGGCAATGCTGGCAAGCTCACTGGTATCCCGGTAGCCCACAAAGATGTCTTTGTAACGCAGGGCTGGAAGTCGACTGCCGCCTCCAAAATTCTTGAAGGCTACCTCAGTCCTTTTGATGCCACAGTGGTTGCTAATTTAGGAATGCCTAGCAAAGACAACCCCAATGGCGCTGGAATGGTATGCCTGGGCAAGACCAATATGGACGAATTTGCTATGGGCTCATCGAATGAAAATTCCGCCTATGGACCCGTCTTAAATCCCTGGAACGCTGAATATGTTTCTGGAGGCTCATCAGGCGGCTCGGCCGCTGCGGTTGCTGCTGGCTTAGCCCCCATTGCTACCGGCACTGATACTGGCGGATCGATTCGTCAGCCCGCTGCTTTTTGTGGTTTAACTGGAATTAAGCCCAGTTATGGGCGCGTTTCAAGGTACGGGATGATTGCTTACGCGTCTTCTTTGGATCAGGCTGGTCCCATGGGCAAGACTGCCCAAGATTGCGCTTTGCTCCTGTCAGCCATGTCCTCCCACGACCCACGTGACTCCACTTCACTGGCTGATTCTGGTGAGGACTATAGCCGCTATCTCAATCAATGCTGGAATACAGAAGGTGTTAATCCTGCAAAACCATTAGAAGGTTTACGGGTTGGCCTGCCTAAAGAGTTCTTTGCTGAAGGTTTGGCAGAAGATGTTGCCAAGTCAGTTAATGCAGCTGCTAAGGCATTACAAGAGCTTGGCGCCACCTTGGTTGAAGTGAGCCTTCCCAAAACTAAGTTGTCGATTCCGGTGTATTACGTATTGGCACCTGCAGAAGCTTCGAGTAATTTAAGTCGTTTTGATGGTGTTCGTTATGGCCATCGTGCAAATGAATACCGTGATTTGGCCGATATGTATCAGAAGTCTCGCACCGAAGGTTTTGGGGCGGAAGTCAAGCGACGGATTTTGATTGGCACCTATGTTTTGTGTCATGGCTATTACGATGCATATTACTTACAAGCTCAGAAAATCCGCCGCATTATTGCTGCTGATTTTCAAACGGCATTTGAGCAATGCGATGTAATCTTAGGTCCTGTAGCCCCTGATGTGGCTTGGCGTTTAGGGGAAAAATCAAAAGATCCAGTGCAGATGTATCTAGAAGATATTTACACGCTCTCAACGAATTTAGCGGGACTCCCAGCAATGAGCGTTCCTTGTGGGTTCAACAAAAATAATTTGCCGATTGGTATGCAATTAATTGGCAATTATTTTTCTGAGGCACGCCTACTGCAAGTAGCCCATCAATATCAGCAGGCCAGTGATTGGCATTTGCGACAAGCTAGCGGGGTGGCATGATGGAGTGGGAAGTAGTTATTGGCCTAGAGACCCATGCGCAGTTACGAACACAGTCTAAAATTTTTAGCGGTGCAAGTACCCGTTTTGGCGCAGGCCCAAATACACAAGCATGCCCAGTAGATTTAGCCTTACCAGGTGTTCTGCCGGTTCTCAACCGTCAAGCGGTTGAGCATGCGATTCGTTTTGGTTTGGCTGTTGACGCAAAAATTTCTTCGGCAAGTATTTTTGCCCGCAAGAATTATTTCTATCCTGATTTACCTAAGGGTTATCAGATTAGTCAGATGGAGCTCCCTGTAGTCGTTGGTGGCCACTTAGAGATCTTGGTGGGCGATGAAGTAAAAGTGGTTGAGTTGACTCGCGCCCACATGGAAGAAGATGCTGGCAAATCCGTTCATGAGGAAGATTTCACCGGGCCTCATGGCGAGGCATCTAGTGGTATTGATTTAAATCGAGCTGGCACTCCTTTATTGGAGATTGTGACGGAGCCTGTGATGCGGAGCGCCGCCGAAGCGGTTGCTTATGCAAAAGCCCTGCACGGTCTAGTAGTCTGGTTAGGTGTGTGTGATGGCAATATGCAAGAGGGATCGTTCCGTTGTGATGCTAACGTTTCAGTCAGACCAAAAGGCCAAGTAGAGTTTGGTACTCGTTGCGAAATTAAGAATCTGAATTCTTTCCGTTTCTTGGAGGAAGCCATTCAATACGAAGTACGTCGCCAAATTGAGTTGATTGAAGATGGTGGAACTGTAGTGCAGGAAACTCGCTTGTATGACCCTGATCGTGGCGAGACGCGCAGTATGCGCAGCAAAGAAGATGCCAACGATTACCGCTACTTCCCTGACCCCGACTTATTGCCAGTAGTCATTGATGATGCATGGATTGCTACAGTGCGTAGCAATATGCCGGCATTGCCAGCGCAGCTGCGTGAGCAATGGCAGAGTGAATTTGGTCTAAGTGCTTATGATGCGCAATTGCTTACGCAAGATCGTGACACCGCTAAAGTATTTGAAGACTTGCTAGTGATTGTTGGCAAGCCTTTGGCAAAAGCAGCGGCCAACTTAATTGCCGGCGAATTTGCCTCCTCATTAAACCGTGCCAACATGGTTGCGGCCGATGCACCACTAAAAGCAGAGCACCTTGCGCCGCTATTGACACGAGTTGCAGACGGCACTATTTCAAACAAGATTGCTAAAGATATCTTTTCGATTCTGTGGGAGGATGCATTAACTGGAAAAAAATCGAGTACGGTTGATCAAATCATCGAGGCAAAAGGCTTAAAGCAAATTAGTGATAGCAGTGCATTAGAGGCCATCATTGATCAAGTATTGGCGGCCAATGAAAAGTCAGTTGAAGAATTCCGCTCTGGCAAGGAAAAAGCCTTTAATGCATTGGTGGGCCAAATTATGAAGGCCTCGCAGGGCAAAGCCAATCCAGGCCAGGTAAATGACTTGCTGCGTAAGAAGCTTGCTTAAGATAGATTCAAATATTCAGAAAGAGAAACATGAGCGCAATTGATCCAAAACAGGTAGAGCAGGAAGAGCTGGTAGCAGAGTGGTTACGCGCAACCCCAGGCTTCTTTGAACGTTATGCCAGTCTCTTAAACGATATTCGCCTAAAGCATCCCCATGAAGATCGAGCAATTTCTTTACAAGAGCGTCAAATGACGATGTTGCGATCCCAGAATCAAGAGCTCAATCGTCGCTTAAGCGAGATGCTCCACTTTGGCAGTCGGAATGATAAAACTCAGCAAAGCTTGGTGGCTTGGCTCTTGCGTTTAATGCGCGCCAATACTAAGGCCGATGTACAGGCTGCTGTGACTGCAGGTTTGGCTGAAGTATTCGAGGTTGAGTCAGCACAATTGCTATCGCCTAATTCTGCTTTTGGTCCTTGGATCGACACCCCTTTATGCGGATCTGCAAAAGAGTTAAGCTCAGCCAGCGTCGACTTATTAGCTACGCAAATTACCATAGATCCAGAGTGGCAAAGTATGGTTGCCATTGGATTGCCTTTGGGTAAGAGTTTGGGGGTAGTGCAATCGCCCGCTGTACTTTTATTGGCCAGTAAAGACGAAACCCGTTTTACTGCCGATATGGGCGCATTCTATTTGCGTCAAATTGCTGAACTCACTGCTGCAGCTTTGGATCGCATCCAGGCTTATGAAAATACAGCCGACTGAACTGCATCCGCTCGTGCAAGAGTATTTGCATGAGTTACATATATTGCGTCAGCTCTCTGTGCATACGCTTAAAGCGTATCGCATGGACTTAAGTGAATTACAGGGGTTTGCTGCTGAGGACTCTGTAGAGTTATTAGAAGTAAGTAATGCCCATGTGCGCCGTTGGGCTGGGCGCCTCCACTCCAAAGGGAAGTCCTCACGAACCATTGCGCGCGCTCTGTCTGCTTGGCGAGGCTGGTACGACTGGCTAACAGAAAAAGATGCCCGTAGAGCTGCTAAGGAAGATAGGCTTGCAGCCAACCTAACGGCTAACCCCGTAGATGATGTGAAGGCCCCAAAGCGTTTGAAGTCTTTGCCTAAAGCATTATCGGTAGAGCAAGCCCTTGCCTTGGTAAACCAGGCCGTTTTAGAGGCGGGCGAGAAAAAGGATTTAGAGGCGATACGTGATGCCGCCATCATTGACTTGCTGTATTCCTCAGGTCTGCGCCTTTCGGAGCTCTTGGGGATCGATGTGATGCAAAGTAAAGATCGCCAACAAGAGTCTGCCGGCTGGTTAGATTGGGATGCTGCAGAAGTGACTGTTTTAGGAAAAGGGGGCAAACGCCGCTCGGTTCCGGTGGGGGCTCCTGCCATGAAGTCCCTTCAGGCATGGCGTGAAACCCGCAATGCTTCTGAGCACGCGATTCAATCCATTGCTTTGTTTATCTCTGCTACGGGGGCGCGCCTGTCACCTAGGACAGTTCAGGCGCGCCTGCGAACCTTGGCAATGCGGGCGGGATTGCCAACGCATGTGCATCCCCACATGATGCGCCATAGCTTTGCAAGCCATGTGCTGCAGTCCTCTCAGGATTTGCGAGCGGTACAGGAGATGTTGGGCCACGCGAGTATTGCGAGCACCCAGATCTACACTTCTTTGGATTTCCAGCACTTAGCACAGGCATATGACAAAGCCCATCCGCGAGCAAAGGCTGGTAAAGGCTGAAGAACTGGGTAAGATATTAGGTTTCCCGATGTGGGAAAGTATTGCTTCTAGATTTTGATTGGATTATGAATGGCATTAATTCCGGTAACTATTCTCACGGGCTTTTTAGGCAGCGGCAAAACAACGCTGTTAAAACACATCCTAACTGAGCAGCACGGCAAAAAAATTGCCGTAATTGAAAATGAGTTTGGTGAAGAGAATATCGATAACGATATCTTGGTTCAGGACAGCGATGAAAATATTGTGCAAATGAGCAATGGCTGTATTTGCTGCACGATACGTGGTGACTTGGTCGAGGCCTTAAACGAGCTGTGGGAGCAGCGTAGGGATAAGAAAATTCATTTTGAGCGGGTTGTGATTGAAACCACCGGTGTTGCTAACCCAGGCCCTGTGGCTCAAACCTTCTTTATGGATGATGATGTTGCCGACCATTATGTGTTGGATGCTGTCGTTACTCTAGTAGATGCAAAGCATGGCCAGCAGCAACTCAGCGAGCATGAAGAGGCACAACGTCAGGTAGGCTTTGCTGACCAAATATTTATTACGAAGACGGATTTAGTAAGCCCAGCCGAGGTGAATGCGTTGCGCGATCGCTTAATGCATATGAATCCCCGCGCACCTATTCAGGGTATCTCTAAAGGCATAGTGCCACTAGAGGCTGTTTTAGATCTAAAGGGATTTAATCTCAATGCGAAATTAGACATTGACCCCCATTTCTTGGAGCAGGAGGACCATGATCACGCCAATTGTGGTCACGATCATAGTCACGACGACCATGATCACGCTACTTGTGGGCATGACCATAGCCATGACCATCATGGTCATGCAGGTCATACAGACCGCATTCAATCCTTTGTTTTTCGTAGTGATAAACCCTTTGATCATAAAAAATTGGAAGACTTCCTTGGAGGTATTCTGGAGGTCTTTGGCGAGAAAATGTTGCGCTACAAAGGGGTGCTTTATGTGAAGGGTAGCAACCGAAAAGTGGTCTTCCAGGGCGTTCATCAGATGATGGGTAGCGATTTGGCGGGACCTTGGGGTGCCGAGCCCAAGCAAACCCGTATGGTCTTTATTGGCATCGATTTACCTAAGGACACCTTGTTGGCTGGGCTCGAAGGCTGTTTGGCTGGATGAATATCAAGTACAATCCGCCGCCACAGTCAATATTGATAAAAGGCTGTAAAACTTTGGCAGAATGAGGCAATAATGCTTCAAACCCATGGAAAGAATGAAATGACGGTAAAAACTCCAACGAAATCTACAGCTACCGCAAAAGCGAGTAGCAAGGCTGTAAAGGGCGCACCTTTAACAGAGATTGAATTGCTCAAAATGTCCGAGAAGGACTATATGAATGCTTCCCAGCTAGATTTTTTCCGTCAGAAGCTGTTGACCTTAAAGGGCGATATTTTGCAGAATGCTTCTCAAACGACGGAGCATCTTCGTGAAAATATTTTGGTTCCCGATCCAGCTGATCGTGCAACGATTGAAGAAGAGCATGCCCTTGAGTTGCGCACCCGCGATCGTGAACGTAAGTTATTGAAAAAAGTAGAGCAGGCATTGGCTCGTATTGAGTCGGGCGACTATGGTTGGTGCGAAGAGACGGGTGAGCCTATTGGCTTAAATCGTTTAATTGCCCGCCCAACAGCCAATTTGTCTCTAGAGGCTCAAGAGCGTCAACCTTAGCTAAACATTCTGCTCTGTTATCGCTTTCAGAACTGATTATTGTCAGCAGAGCTCTAAAATGATGCGATAAAAATAATCCAGCATCAAGTTAGTCATCTGATAATTCCAGCGTATGGCAGAGCTCTCCCAGAGTTGCTCTAACTCGTTGGTCATCATAGTTGGCTTTTTAAAAACTTGTCTATCAATCAGGCTTCAAGCACATCGCCTTACATTGACAAAG
>CAIKGX010000104.1 GCA_903827075.1 uncultured beta proteobacterium
ATGGGAATCTTAAATCGCGCAATTAAAATTGCTATGCGCAATGACTTGCTGCTTGCCTATTCAGAAAATCAATTAGTGAAATCTACTGAAAATTCTTGGAAATGGAAAGTACGTCAAAATTTAAGAGCACTCCGTGGCAAAAAAAGAGATGAGACACATAACATCGGCAACGACCTCAACCTCTTACTCAATCCTAAAAAATGTCTTGCGCCTCGCGAAGAGATAGAAAAAAGAATAAAGTCTGGCGAGCTCAAGACTATAGAGATTCCTCTTTTTGAGCTTCACATTCCATCAAATGAGCAGCTCGATGATGTGGTCTATAAACAGATCGACGAGTTCATCAACCTACACTCAGAACCAAACCTTGTTTTTAAGATTAGAAATAATCGTTTTGGTGATTATGAATATGCCTCAAGTAGGCAGTGGTTTTTAAAGGCCTATGAAACGGCTCGGGAACAATATCCCCTACCCCTTCAATACGATTCTCAAAAGTTAAATATTGCCATTCATATACGTCGTGGAGATTTATTGCCCGGAAGGCAATTCTCGGACTTATCTTCAAGAATGCTTCCAGAATCGTGGTATCTCAATATTATTGAATCCATCAGTCAAGTCGCCACAAAGCCATTGCTAATTCATATTTTTAGCGAAGGAAGGAATGGTCAATACATCTCTGAATTAGGCAATCCATTCTCATGGAGGGAGTTTTTTAGAGATGCCCCCTACGATGTCACTGAACATATTGATGAGAGCTTCATTGAAGCATTTCACTATTTGATGAATGCTGATATTCTCATTGGCTCTAAAAGCGGGATGACACATCTAGCTGGCATGCTAGGTAATCAGATCAAAATAGTCCCAACAATGTGGCACTCCTATCGTGGGGCTAATAAAGTGATTGAAATTGGCGGTCCCCCAGGACAATTAGATCAAGAATCAATCAAGGATCAATTGAAGCAATATCTGTAGATTGGTTGTGGCTAGAAAATTGAGCCCAAGCAGAGGCTAGATATCGCTCCAACCGAGTGAATGGGGTCCATAAACCTCCCTTACGATATTGAAAGCGTGCATAAATTTCAGCATTCGCCTTTAAAGATATTTTGGGAAATATTCTATTCAACGCTTGCAATAGCTTCATTCCTACTGACCACCTTACCCGCCATGGCAATGCTTGTGGCCGTAAGTTCGAAGGAATATGTAAGAGCTCAAGGTATTTCGTTTGCACTTCTATCGTAGTCAATTTAAACTTTTCAAGATGTACTGAGCTAGTCTGAGAGGGGTAGCGTCTATAGGTGATCAGTCTCTCTTTTAAGTTTAAGAAGCGATATCCAGCAGCGGCCATTTGTACCCACAAGAAATAATCTTCAGAAGTGAGGATTGAAGTGTCATATTTGAATCTTTTAAATATTTCAGCCCTACCCATTACTGTCGAGTTACATAGCGTGCAATACACCACCAATAGTGAGCGTAAATCGTCATCAGTAAATTTATCTTTCGACTTTTTAATAACTCCTGTTGCCTCGTCTAGAACCCAATATGCACTGCCACAAATATCACAATCGTTTTTTTCCAGGCTAATTAATTGTTTTTTAAGACGCTCTACATCGGCAATATCATCTGCATCCATCAGCGCAATATACTTTCCTTGCGCCCTATCAATCATTTCGTTGCGTGCGTGAACAACGCCACAGTTTTTGTCAGAAAAGATGGGCACTATCCGAGGATCGCCAAAGCCTTCAATTACTTTTCTAGTGCCATCGCTTGAGCCGTCATCAAAAACGAGAAGTTCAAGATGGGGATAAGTTTGATTGAGAATGCTGATAATTGCCTCGGCTATATACAGCTCTGAGTTATAAGCAGGCATCAAGACGCTAACTAAGGGCATAGTCATCACTATATGAAGCTTTGTAAATATCGACCAAATCTTTTCAGTCTTTTCAATGATTGGGATAAAAAGGATTTCTGGCTTCTGCCATAGTCCATACCTAAATCCCAGCTAGATTGAAAAATCACACCCAAATAATTGGCTTTTAATTTAGTAGTTGTCTCACCCATTCTGCGCAAAAGATAGTAATGCCAATCGTAGTAATACACCCTCATCAACTGCTCAATGGGATATAAGGGAATCGCACGAAAATTAAGTAAGGCCTCCAAATACAAATGCGTTTCAGGTTGCTCTGGCGTGCAAATATCCCAAAATGTAAGCCCTCTTGGAGCCAAGTAATTCAATTCCAAAGAAGCCCAGACCTTGGCGGACCAAATAAACGGGGGACAATGGCAATAATAAGTAGGCCCCACTCTTTCGAACAGAGCCTTAACCCTATCCCCCTCGATTTGCAAACTGCGTGGGGCTTTGGGGTGACCCCGATTCACTGCCAACTGAAAATACTCTTTATTTTGGTAAATAACGGTATAAGGAGTTCCGTCTACCGCTAAAAAATCGGATCTTGTGAAATCCTTGATAAATAGGCAATCCGAGTCAAGGCAAACATAATTCTCACATAAACCCAGTCGCCAAAACTCTGATTTAATCACCTGCTGCGTTTGACCCCCAGATCTATTTTTTTCGATGCCAGGGGGTACATTCGGGTTGGCTGCAATAATGGATTGATCAGAAACCCACTGATACCCAGAACTGCCAATCATGTGAATCAAATCTTCGTGCTGATCTTCTGGTGTTGAGATATAAAAAAGAATTTGATCAACGTTGTATCTCTGTATCGACTCTAGTAGCCGCTTCAAACGCAAAAAATCCTTACGGTAGGATTTGCAATAGAGAACGATATCTTTCAACGTGATGCCTGTTTTTCTTGAAGGACGTGGGACAAAATGCTACTGACAGCTTGATCAACGCCAATCGGGTTGTAGATCGGCTCAATGAGCTGTTTTTTCTGCCAGTCAAGCCAAATTCGCTCAAGAGCCATTGCATTGCCTGCATCATCGCCATCTGCGCTGAGATAGGATCCTCTGTCGAGCAGCATTTGGTCTAATTGAGGGCTGCGATGCGTGATTCCCCAAATGGGTCTGCCAGCCCAAAGATAATCATAAAACTTTGAGGGGATATATTCAGCGCACCACTCATCTTTGCCATGGAGCAAAATTAATACATCTGCATCTTGCATTTTTTCAGCCACTTGTTCGCGGCCTGACTTTCCAGTTGAGGGGTCCTTTTCTAGGCGCCCGTGCGCCAGTAGGATATCTGCATAGTTAAAATCTTTAATCGCTTGAATGGACAGGGAGTCCAAAGGCGCTCCATAGGCATGGACACGCACATGCTCTCTTGCTTGTGGATATTTTTTTAGCAGTACATCCACCGCTTTCAAAATAATAGATAGTGAGCGATCGTTTGCTAAAGACCCAAAATGGCATAGATTCAAATATGCGCCATAGTCATGGCCATTCCTTTTCATATCGCCTACTGGGGGTGTTGCGCCAGGCATCACTACAAAACCTGTTGCATTACCCGGAGTATTTAAATTAGTGTTGCGTACTTTTGCATAATGTAAAGCCCCTTCCGTAAACCACCAAACATAATTTGAATGTTTACAAAGTTGACTTTCTAAGTAATGGCGAAAACGGGCATCGCGATTTTTGGGTTTTTCAAAACCTTGATCATCGGGATCCTTGC
>CAIKGX010000105.1 GCA_903827075.1 uncultured beta proteobacterium
AGATGCCTATGAGACGGCTGCTGGAGTTCGTCTTAATGAAGCTCATCTAGCAACGCGGGATGTGGACTTGCTATGGGATAACCGTAAAAAGCTCAGCTTATTTACTCAAGAAAATACCCTTGCTGGCGGTATGCTGGGTTTTCTTCAAGGTATTGATTCATCCTTCATGCTTCGTGACGACCAGCTTTATACCGCCGTTAATAAAGATGGCTACGAAGTAGATATTTTGCGCCGCATGGGCCAAGGCAGTGATGCTGAGCCAGGCCGTTTTAGTTCTTTAAATGATGATTTTTGGGTAGTAAAAGCGCGCAATGCAGATTGGCTACTGAGCGCTCCAAAATTTAGTGAGATAGTGGTCGGCATTGGCGGCAAGATGGCGCGGATGAAAACAGTTGATCCCCGTGCTTTTGCTTTATTTAAGTTATGGATGACCGATCAAGCTGATCGAGAGCCGGGTAAGCGGATACGTGATGCTAGTCAAGCCCGCATTGTGGTTGATTTGATTAACAGCCATTTGCCGCAATATAGCTTTGAGGATATCAAGGTATTCCCATCAGCAGTTGCCGATAAGATTGCAGTCGATAGCGCGGGTACTCGGAAAATTGTTCAGCCTCGGCAATGATGTTGAGTTAAGAAATTTATCATGGTTGAGTCTCAGTTATGAAACTACTGATAAGATGGCTTTTGCTGGCCCTCTCTCTTCTGAAGATGGCAAAACCACCGTTGGTAGTTTATTGGTAATGGAGTTTTCGAACAGGGCCGATGTAGATGCTTGGTTAGAGGATGAGCCCTTCACCAAAGCGGGTGTTTATGAAAAACCAATCATTCATGTATTTAACAATGGGTGGCAGCAAAAGGTGGGATTTCCACCAGCCTGATTTGGAGTGCGAGAAGAGGGTGAGGTACCTCTCGAATTGAAAGCAAAAATCCAGTAGACTTGAGGCATGAAATTATCTACATTGCCATCACTCCTCTTACTCGCTCTTTTTATGGCCATAGGCCTTACTGCCTGCGGATCCATTGAATCTGCTGCTCAAGATGACTGTACCTCGATTGGCTGGCGCATTGGCAGCCCAGGCTATAACGACTGCTATAAGGCTCGGGTTTATGAGCGTAAATTAGATTACTCGCTTCCCCCAGGCGATCGCCCATCACCATCTGTCATTTAGTAGGGTAAACCCTAGTCCCTATTCCCTTGAGCGCCGTCAAGGACTTCAAGGTAAAAATAACCCAAAATTAGTCGTGATTTTGGGTTATTCCTTTATATAGCGCTTTGTGCATTAATGCTGATATGGGTATTCCCAATTTAAAGCATTGAACTTTATTTTGAGTACATAAAAACACGCATTGATATTGCGATTAGAAATTCGAGACTATCTACTATGAATCACCCCAAACCCTCAGGAGAAATCAAAGCAGTTGCTGTAGCAACCGCAGATGATTTAAGGGAAACTATTCGCCGTAAAAGTAAGCTGAAAGGTCGTCAAGCCGATGATGTATCTATTGCAGAGGTTCGCCAACTGATTGGTGTGGCCCCGCATCGTCGGGATTTACTCATTGAATATTTACATCGGCTCAATGATGCCTATCGCGCTTTGCACGATAGGCATTTGGTTGCCTTGGCAAAAGAGATGAATGTGCCAATGGCGGAAGTCTACGAAGTCGCTACTTTCTATCACCATTTTGAAGTGGTGCGGGGCAATGACCCAGTAGCAGATATCACTATACGAGTCTGTGATGGCATAGCTTGTGAATTGGCTGGCGCACAAAATCTATTGGGTCAATTACCAGCGATCTTGGGTAACCCCAATGTGAAGATAGTAGCGGCACCATGTGTTGGTCGCTGTGAGCAGGCTCCTATAGCAGTGGTGCATCAGTACCCAGTGCTTTTTGCCAATGCCGATAAAGTAGTAGCAGCAGTCAAAAATAATCTGACTACTCAGCCGATGGCTAAAGATGACGGGCTCTTTGAGCCAGCCGCATTGGCTGAGAAGGGTATTTCTCCTCAGGGTGAAAATCAAACGGTTTCACCAGACTATGTTGGTTATGAAACCTATCTCGCACAAGGCGGTTATGCCTTGGCTAAAGAAATCATTGAAGGCAAGAGAGATAGCGAAAGCATCATTAAGGCCATGGAAAATTCTGGGCTGCGTGGCTTAGGTGGCGCCGGTTTTCCAGCGGGGCGTAAGTGGCGCATTGTCAAAGACCAAGTAGCTCCCAAATTAATGGCAGTCAACATTGACGAAGGCGAGCCTGGAACATTTAAAGATCGTACTTACTTAGAACGCGATCCCCATCGCTTCTTAGAGGGCTTACTGATCGCAGCAAGCGTAGTGGGTATCGACGCTTGTTACATTTATTTACGTGATGAATATCACGGTTGTCGTGAATTACTTGAAGTGGAGTTGGCTAAACTGAAAGCCAATCCCCCATTCAAACTCCCTGAAATTGAATTGCGTCGTGGTGCTGGCGCTTACATCTGTGGTGAAGAATCCGCCATGATTGAAAGCATCGAAGGTAAGCGTGGCGAACCCCGTATGCGTCCTCCCTATATTGCTCAGGTTGGTCTATTTGGTCGTCCCACCCTTGAGCATAACTTTGAAACTTTGTATTGGGTGCGCGATATTGTGCAACGTGGTCCAGAGTGGTTTAGCTCTTTCGGTCGTCATGACCGCAAAGGCTTACGCAGCTTTAGTGTCAGTGGCCGCGTCAAAAACCCAGGCGTCAAATTAGCGCCAGCGGGCATCACCATTCAAGAGTTAATCGATGAGTATTGCGGTGGCATGCAAGAAGGTCATCAGTTCTACGGTTATTTACCGGGTGGCGCTTCTGGCGGCATCTTGCCAGCTACCATGAATGACATTCCTTTGGATTTTGATACCTTACAACCCTACGGTTGCTTTATTGGATCTGCAGCGGTGATGGTCTTTAGTAATCAAGATAAAGCACGCGATATGGCCTTAAACGTCATGCACTTTTTTGAGCATGAGAGTTGCGGTCAATGTACGCCCTGTCGTGTTGGAACTAGTAAGGCTGCAAAATTAATGCAAGTTCCTTCGTGGGATCAAGATACCTTAGAGGACTTAGCAACCGTGATGGTTGATGCCTCCATTTGTGGTTTGGGTCAAGCAGCCCCCAATCCCATTCGCTGCATTGCTAAATATTTCCCACAAGAAGTGGCTTAAAAGTACATACGCCAAGAGCTTGGGAAAAACGAGACAAATATGAACGCACCAGTAAATCCAAAAGAACTTGAATTGCAAACAGTTGAATTTAAGCTAGACGGGCAAACCATCGTTTCTTACGAAGGCGAAACGATTCTGAAAGCCGCTAAACGTCACGGTATTGATATACCCCATCTGTGTTTTAAAGATGGCTATCGCCCAGATGGTAACTGCCGCGCTTGCGTGGTAGAGATTAACGGTGAGCGGACCTTAGCGCCCAGTTGCTGCCGTAGTGCCACTCCTGGGATGGAAGTCAAAGCCAACAGTGAGCGTGCCTTAAAGAGTCAAAAACTCGTGCTGGAGATGTTGTTATCGGACATGCCTGATGAGGGATTTAAGTGGGTAGGAGACAGCAAGGAAGAAGAACAAAAAAATCAACATGGCGAACTGAGTACCTGGGCAGCTCGCTTAGATGTGACCGTTCGACCAGAGCTCAAAGCATTGCGTCGCGAGAAGGTCAGTAATGATGTGTCACATCCAGCAATGGCTGTGAACTTAGATGCCTGCATTCAATGTAATCGGTGTGTACGCGCTTGCCGTGAAGAGCAGGTCAATGATGTGATCGGTTACGCCATGCGAGGTGCGCATAGCGAGATTGTGTTTGATCTTAATGATCCCATGGGTGATAGCACCTGTGTTGCATGCGGTGAGTGTGTGCAGGCCTGCCCAACTGGCGCCTTAATGCCCAAGGGCTTGATTGGTTCGCAAACAGTGGATCGTAAGGTGGATTCAGTCTGTCCATTCTGTGG
>CAIKGX010000106.1 GCA_903827075.1 uncultured beta proteobacterium
ACTACAAGACATTCAAAACAATCCAAGATTTTATCCTATTTTCGCTACTAAGCGCAAATTGCTTACTGGACGACCTTGGAAAGCCGTTTTATAGCCTCTTCTTTGCCTAGTACCACCAATACAGAATCAATGGCTGGGGTCTGTGTGGTGGCAAATAAAGCATAGCGAACTGGCATGGCTAATGCTGGCATTTTGATTTGATGCTGAGCTAATATCTGCTTAAAAACGGCGCCATAAGACTCTTTGGAAGGCTGTGCACTTTTCAATGCTTCTATCAAATCTTTAAGGGCGGGAACAACCGCTACAGGAATATTTTGAGCTATCTCTTCTGCGCTGTGATTGGGTGCTGGCAAGTAAAACAACTTGGCCCCTTCGGCAATCTCAATTAAGGTATTGGCACGATCTTTGAGAAGTGCAACTACTTGGGTAAAGTTGGGGCCCTGCTCAGTATCCATACCTAATGCCTGTGCAAAGGGTTTGGTGTCCAGCGCTAGCTTCTCAGGATCTGCATTCTGAATATATTGATGATTCAGCCAAAGAAGTTTCTCAGGATTGTGTTGTGCTGGTGAGCGACCCAAGCTATCCAAATCAAACCAATTGACAAACTGCTCTTTCGTAAAGACTTCCGCATCGCCATGAGACCAACCTAAGCGAGCAAGATAGTTCAAAATCGCTTCTGGCAAGTACCCTGCTTTTTGATAGTCGCGCACACTCATAGCGCCATTGCGCTTACTCATCTTTTCACCAGTGTCATTAAGGACTGTTGGTAAATGGGCATAAATTGGTGTTGTGCCACCAAGGGCATTCATGATATTGATTTGACGTGGCGTGTTATTCACGTGGTCATCACCCCGAATCACGTGTGTAATCTTCATATCAAGATCATCAACCACGACACAAAAGTTATAGGTTGGTGTGCCATCTGGACGGGCAATTACCAAATCATCTAACTCATCATTACTAATCTCAATTTTGCCTTTAACAGCATCCTCCCAAATAACAGAGCCTCCTATGGGGTTCTTAAAGCGAATCACTGGCAATACACCTTCAGGTATAACGGGCAGTGTTTTACCTGGCTCTGGACGCCATAAACCGTTGTAACGCGGCTTTTCTTTATCGGCCATCTGCTGGTCGCGTAACTTATTCAGCTCATCCTCACTCATGTAGCAGGGATAGGCTAATCCAGCATCCAATAGTTGCTTAACCACCTCACGGTAGCGATCAATCCGCTGCATTTGGTAG
Source organism: uncultured beta proteobacterium (assembly GCA_903827075.1). Classification (GTDB taxonomy): domain Bacteria; phylum Pseudomonadota; class Gammaproteobacteria; order Burkholderiales; family Burkholderiaceae; genus Polynucleobacter. The sequence goes on from CAIKGX010000106.1 coordinate 1,243, forward strand.
ATAGGTCCTTCATCTAGATCTAAACCTAACCAAGCCATACCTTCAATAATGACGTCAACCGCTTCTTGAGTAGAGCGTTCCACATCGGTGTCTTCAATACGTAGAATGAAGTCCCCCTGATTGTGCCTTGCAAAGGCCCATGGATAGAGCGCGCTGCGAAGATTTCCCAAATGGATAAAGCCCGTGGGACTAGGGGCGAAACGTGTACGTATATGCATAAACACTATTATCTCAGGTTGGCCATCATCTGACGAAGTTTGATAAAAAAGTGGATACTTTCACCTATGAATGAATTATTGGTTTTTATCTGTGATGGCGCCCCAGTTCGTGGGGAAATCGTCTCAATCAGCACTGCTTGGCAGGCTGTTTTAGAGCGTCGCAATGATCCCCCCGTAGTTCGGCAAATTTTGGGTGATTTTGTGGGTGCAGCCACCCTGCTGAGCGCCAGCCTGAAGTTTGATGGCACCTTAATCATTCAAGCCCAAAGCAAAGGCCCCATTCAGCTTCTGGTTGTGGAATGCAAATCTGATCTGACCATGAGGGCCACCGTCAAGCTCTCCGTTAACCCCTCTGAGATTTCCCCTAACGCCACCTTAGCTGAGCTCTTGGATGTGGAAAACTCAGGACGCTTAGTCATTACCTTAGACCCTGCTGATCGTCAGCCTGGTCAACCGCCTTACCAAGGTATTGTTGCCTTACAGGAGCATCGTGGTACGGTGATTAAGCCGGTAACCAGTGCCGCTGAAGCAATTGCCTTGTATATGCAAAATTCGGAGCAGTTAGACACCCGTATTTGGTTAGCCTCTAATGAAACCCATGTCGGTGGCCTTCTCTTGCAGCGTTTACCAGATTCTGGTGGTCATGCTCATTTAGATCCCCAAGTAGCTGCAGAGGGCTGGACCCGCATACAGACTCTGGGTGAAACTATCACCAACGAAGAATTACTGACCCTGCCTCCCCAGACCATTTTGCATCGCTTATTTTCAGAAGAGTCGGCAGAAAATGGGGTACGTAGCTTTCCTGCTCGCCCAGTTCATTTTGCTTGTAGATGCTCTCGCGCCAAAGTAGCCGACGTGCTCAGAATGTTGGGTGAAGAAGAGGTGGAAAGCATTTTGGCAGAACGAGGCTCAGTCGAAACTGAATGCGACTTCTGCGCCAAGGCCTATCATTTTGATGCCGTAGATTGTCGGCAAGTATTTAAAACAGATTTATTGATTGATGCCACAAGACCTCCTTCAAGAGGTCATTAATCAGGCGTGTTACTTATTGCGGACTAGCTTGTTTTGGAGCGCTATCACTTGATTTAGTAGGCGGCAGGATCTGAACAAAAAATTCGCCTTCTTTGATCATGCCGTGCTCAACTCTGGCACGCTCTTCAATAGCTCGGGTACCGTCCTTCAAATCTCTCACATCACCAGTTAGCTTAGCATTACGCAAGCTTAGCAAGCTATTTTTAGCCTGCTGCAACTCAAGCTGTCGCTCCATTTCATAGACCTTAAGCCATCCACCCTTACCCAACCACAATGGGTACTGTATTGCTATCAGCAATAACAGCATAGAGTAGATGACAATCCTCATAAGCTAAAGGGACTTTGATCTTAGCGTTTGAGGTTATAAAAAACAGACTTGCCGGGATAAGTAGCGACATCACCCAAATCTTCTTCAATACGTAAGAGTTGGTTGTACTTGGCGATACGATCTGAGCGTGACAAAGAGCCCGTCTTGATCTGACCTGCATTGGTACCCACGGCAATATCGGCAATGGTGCTGTCTTCAGTCTCACCGGAACGATGGGAAATCACCGCTGTGTAGTTTGCGCGTTTAGCCATTTCAATAGCGGCAAACGTCTCGGTTAATGTACCAATCTGATTGATCTTAATTAGTATCGAATTAGCAATACCCTTCTCAATGCCCTCTTTCAGAATACGCGTATTAGTCACAAAGAGATCGTCGCCAACAAGCTGGATTTTCTTACCCAATTTTTGAGTGATATCAGCCCAACCATCCCAGTCACTCTCATGCATGCCATCTTCAATAGAGACGATTGGGAATTGATCAGCCAGATTACCAAGGTAATCAGAGAACTCGCTAGAAGTTAATTGCAAGCCTTCGCCTGCCAACTGGTACTTCCCATCTTTATAGAACTCGCTAGCAGCGCAATCCAATGCCAATAAAACATCCTCGCCCGCTTGATAGCCAGCTCCTTCAATAGCCTTCATAATGGTTTGAAGACACTCGTGATTGCTTTTAAAGTTAGGGGCAAAGCCACCTTCATCGCCTACCGTCGTTGGCATGCCTTGGGCACCGAGTATTTTTTTCAATTCATGGAAAATTTCAGCGCCACAACGCAAGGCCTCACGAAAGCTTTGCGCGCCAACTGGCATCACCATAAATTCTTGAATATCTAAACTGTTATTTGCGTGAGCGCCGCCATTGACAATATTCATCATCGGAACGGGCAATTGCATGCCACCTGAACCGCCAAAGTAGCGGTATAAAGGTAAGCCAGCTTCTTCAGCTGCCGCTCTAGCTACAGCCATGGAAACTGCCAAGGTGGCATTAGCCCCTAAGCGTGCTTTGTTATGCGTACCATCTAACTCAATTAAGGTGTGATCTAAGAAAGCTTGTTCGCTAGCATCAAGACCCAGAATAGATTCAGCGATTTCAATATTGATGTTTTGAACGGCTTTCAGAACACCCTTACCTAAATAACGGGCTTGATCGCCATCACGTAACTCAATCGCTTCACGTGAACCTGTAGAGGCTCCTGATGGCACAGCCGCGCGTCCCATCACGCCAGACTCAAGCAGTACATCGCACTCTACTGTGGGGTTGCCACGGGAATCTAAAACTTCTCTACCGATGATGTCAACAATGGCGCTCATGCACCTTCTCCTAAATAAAAATGAATGGGGTTCTGACTAATATTGGTTTATGACTGAAAGCTATCTTCTAAAAAAGAGCCCGATTGCTTTACTACTGAATCAATCGCAACTAATGATTCCAACAACTCTTTCATACGGTTCAGTGGTACTGCATTAGGACCATCAGATAAAGCCTTGGCGGGATCAGGATGGGTTTCCATAAAGAGGCCGCTAATGCCAACGGCAACGGCAGCACGTGCTAATACAGGCACGAATTCACGTTGACCACCGCTAGCATTTCCCTGTCCGCCGGGAAGCTGAACTGAATGCGTAGCATCAAATACTACTGGCGCATGGGTTTCACGCATGATGGCAAGGCTGCGCATATCGGAAACTAAATTGTTATAGCCAAAAGAAGCGCCTCGCTCGCACACCATAAATTGATCTGGCAAATTCATCTCTGCTGCGGCTGCCCGTGCCTTTTCAATGACATTGAGCATTTCATGGGGAGATAGAAACTGCCCCTTCTTGAAATTGACTGGCTTGCCACTTTGCGCACACGCTCTAATAAAGTCAGTCTGTCTGCATAAAAAGGCTGGTGTCTGCAAAACATCTACGACTTTAGATACCGCCTCAATCTCGCTAATATCATGAATATCGGTGAGCACTGCTACACCGATTTCGCGCTTTACCTTGGCTAAAATCTCCAACCCCTTCTCCATCCCCAGGCCACGAAAAGATGTGCCAGAAGAACGATTCGCTTTATCAAAGGAGGACTTGTAAATAAAAGGGATTCCCAAAGCAGAAGTAAGTTGCTTTAGCTCACCCGCAATATCCAATGCAGATTGCTCAGACTCAATCACACAAGGCCCCGCAATTAAAAAGAAGCGATGTTGCAAACCAACATCAAAGCCACAGAGTTTGAATGTACTCATACCGACCTCTTATGCAGGTTGCTTTAAAGCAGCGTCTTGATGAATCAAGGCCGCCTTAATAAATGCTGAAAATAATGGGTGGCCATCGCGTGGTGTCGAGGTGAATTCCGGGTGAAATTGCACCCCAAAAAACCAAGGATGCATGGCTTTAGGAAGCTCCATCATTTCTGGTAAAGACTCATTGGGAGTTCGCGCAGAAATAATTAAACCGGATTGCTCTAAACGTGGCACATAGACATTATTTACTTCGTAACGATGGCGATGACGCTCATTGACTTCTGCGCCATAGATTTCATGGGCTAAGGTGCCACCCTTAACAGGACAGCGCTGTGAACCTAAGCGCATCGTGCCACCCATGTCTGATTCATTGGTGCGCTTTTCAACACGCCCTTCTCTATCGAGCCATTCAGTGATTAATGCCACAACGGGGTTATCTGTATCGGGATCAAATTCAGTGCTGTTTGCGTGAGCAATATTGGCTACATGGCGAGCAAATTCGATTACTGCTAATTGCATACCCAAGCAGATTCCCAAATACGGAACCTGGTTTTCACGAGCATAACGAATAGCGGCAATTTTGCCTTCAGTACCCCGCTTACCAAATCCACCAGGAACCAAAATCGCATCTAATGTTGTTAGGCAATCAATGCCATCTTTTTCAATCTGCTCTGAATCGATGTAATTGATATTAACGCGAGTGTGATTATGAATACCCGCATGACGCAAGGCTTCAATTAGAGATTTATAAGACTCGGTTAACTCAACATACTTACCCACCATACCAATGGTGACTTCATGTTGTGGATTAGCCATTTCATAAACCAAATGCGCCCATACAGAAAGATCCGCTGGCTTCGCCTCAAGTTCCAATTCGCGGCAGATTAAATCATCCATTCCTTGGGCATGGAGCATTTCAGGGATCTTATAAATCGTATCGACATCCCATACTGAAATCACTGCCTCATCCCGCACATTAGAGAACAGGGAAATCTTGGCCCGCTCATCTTCCGGTATGGGACGGTCAGCACGGCAGAGCAATACGGTAGGCATGATGCCAATCTCCCGTAACTTCTGGACTGAATGCTGGGTGGGCTTGGTTTTAAGCTCGCCCGCACTACTAATATAGGGTACTAAAGTTAGATGCACAAAGGCGCAGTGGTGTGTCGGTAGGCGCAGGCTCATTTGACGAGCCGCTTCTAAAAAGGGTAATGACTCAATATCACCCACTGTTCCACCGATTTCGCAAATAGCAACATCAGCATGGCCATCATGACTAGCTTTAGCGCCTCGCTCTACAAATGCCTGAATTTCATTAGTGATATGTGGAATAACCTGCACTGTCTTACCAAGATACTCACCGCGACGCTCTTTGCTAATGACAGATTCGTAAATCTGGCCAGTAGTGAAATTGTTACTTTTGCGCATCTTTGCTGAAACAAAGCGCTCATAGTGGCCCAGATCCAGGTCGGTTTCAGCGCCATCTTCAGTGACGAACACTTCACCATGCTGAAGCGGACTCATGGTGCCTGGGTCCACATTGATATAAGGGTCTAATTTTAGGAGGGTGACTTTCAGGCCGCGGGATTCAAGAATCGCGGCAAGCGAGGCAGCTGCGATTCCTTTCCCTAAGGAAGAAACCACACCACCAGTGACAAAAACGTATTTGGTCATCGCTTAAGCTCTGTTGGAAAAAGTAATTATAACGATAGCCAAGTCT
>CAIKGX010000107.1 GCA_903827075.1 uncultured beta proteobacterium
ATCCACTGCTGAACCATTCCAATACCGTAAGGACCTTCACGCAGAATTGTTAATGGAACTAGATCAAGTCCAAGAAAATCGCTCACGAGAAAGGCATGCATGATTGAAGTGGAGCTAGCCCAGAGTGTCTGAAGCAAAGATCCATTTTTTTTCGAATGAGCCCATTGTTGCGCTATTGGGTAACCCTAATTGTGGAAAAACTGCTTTATTTAATTTACTGACAGGCAGTCGACAAAAGGTTGCTAATTATTCTGGCGTCACGGTTGAGCGTAAAGAAGGGCGATTAACTTTTGAGGGCGGTAAACATATCCGCATCTTAGATTTACCAGGTGCTTATAGTTTATATCCTCGCTCTTTGGATGAGCGTGTGACATGCAATGTGCTCTTGGGCAGAGCTGAAGGTGAAAAAAGACCTGATTTGGTCTTATGCATTTTGAGCGCCATGAACTTAAGGCGAAATTTACGCTTAGTCTTAGCAGCTAAACGCCTAGGCCTTCCTTGCATTGTAGTACTCAATATGCTTGATATTGCGCAGCGTCAGGGTCTACAGATTGATACTGATGCCTTATCAAAAGAGCTTGGCCTACCCGTTCTTACTAGCGTTGGTATTGAGGCGAATGGCGCTGATGCCATTAAATTTCATCTTGCCCAATTAGACTGGCGGGATTTAAGTGCATTACGAACCGGCACGAGTGACGCCACACTAGAGAACGTGGCCTCCCATATTGCCCATACAGAAACCGATAATGTTCAAGTGCAACGCATTTTACAAAACTTACACTTAGATCAAATCATCCCCGATCGATTAAGTGATCGTTTAGATTCTGTTTTACTTCATCCAGTCATGGGCCCTATTATTTTGGCGGGGCTACTCTTCTTTATTTTCCAGGCAGTATTTAGTTGGGCTGCTCTACCAATGGATTGGATTAAAACAGCGATTGAGTATTTAGGAACTCAGTTAGCTGAATTCCTACCCAATAATTGGATACGCAGCTTACTGATTAATGGGGTATTGGCGGGCCTAGGAGGGGTGGTGATTTTTCTGCCGCAGATCTTAATCTTATTTTTCTTCATCTTGTTATTAGAAGAGTCGGGCTACTTGCCGCGTGCGGCCTATTTGCTAGATCGCATTATGGGATCAGTGGGTCTATCTGGTAGATCATTCATACCGTTGCTATCGAGTTTTGCTTGTGCCATTCCAGGCATTATGGCCACTAGAAGCATCTCTAATGCACGTGATCGATTGGTAACCATTTTGATTGCGCCGATGATGACTTGTTCAGCGCGCTTGCCTGTCTACGCCTTACTGATCTCTGCTTTTATTCCAGAACAAAAGATTTGGGCTGGAATTGATCTGCAAGGTCTCGTTTTATTTTTACTGTATTTAGCTGGAATCTTTGGAGCCATGGGGGTTGCTTGGATCCTCAAGCGCTTTACTAGTGAGCAATTGAGGATGAATGCCTTAATGATGGAGTTGCCTAGTTATCACATACCTCGTCTAGGTAATTTGGCTATTAGTTTGTGGCAAAGAGCAGAGATTTTTTTGCGTCGTGTAGGTGGAATTATCTTGATCATGACAATCTCCCTTTGGGTTCTATCTAGCTTTCCACTGCCACCAGAAGGTGCTAGTGGCGCACCCATTCAGTACAGTATTGCGGGCATGCTAGGACAGGCGCTGGCCCATGTTTTTTCTCCGATTGGTTTTAATTGGCAAATTAGTATTGCCTTGGTACCGGGTATGGCTGCACGCGAAGTAGTGGTGAGCTCTTTGGCAACGGTGTATGCCTTATCAAGCTCTGGTGTCGATGCTGCTGAAGCCCTCGTTCCCCTGATTTCTGCTAGCTGGAGTCTAGCGACAGCCTTATCACTATTAGCCTGGTTTGTATTTGCACCTCAATGCCTCTCGACTATTGCGGCAGTGAAACGAGAGACGGGGGGGTGGAAGATCCCGATCATCATGCTGAGCTACCTCTTTGGGCTGGCTTATTTAGCGGCATTCCTAACCTACCAAACAGCATGCTACTTTGGTTTGGCATAGACCGCTTCCTTACTGTTTATAGGATTTCTAGTTATATTGATGAAATTATGCTAATTTATCATTATTGATAAATTAAACTGATCCCTATCTTATGAAAAAAAAATCGATTTCTCTTTGGATTGCCTGTGCCATTGGCGCAACTTTTTCAAGCACTATCAATGCCGAGCCCGGTGAAAATACTTACAAGCAAGTATGTGCTGCATGCCATGGCGCTGGTGTTCTCAATGCGCCCAAGTTTGGCGATAAAGCAAAGTGGGCACCTTTTATTGCAGAAGGGCAGGTGATCTTGACTGCGGATGCCTATGTTGGCGTTAGAGCAATGCCCCCTAAAGGCGGTAACCCGAATTTAAGTATTGAAGGCTTTTCTGATGCTTTGGTCTACATGATCAATCGTTCTGGTGGTAATTGGAAGCCTGCCGATAAGACAACCATCGCTGCTATCAATAAAGAAATTGAAACTCGCAAAGCTGGTATGAATAAGCCGTAATTGCAAGATGAATCTGCAGTCTCACCATATTGAATTCATTGGATATTGCGCTGCTTTTCTGACGACGGCTGCTTTCTTGCCCCAAGCAATTCATTCTTGGCGCACTCGTGATTTCTCCGGAATTTCCTTGGGAATGTATAGCCTGTTTACAGCGGGAGTTGGGCTCTGGTTGGTGTATGGCCTCATTATTGAGAAGTGGCCTTTAATTCTGGCTAATGCCTTAACTTTTGCTTTAGCGCTCAGTATTTTGGTCTTAAAAATTAGCCATACTAAAAATAGAACGAAATCCATTTCCAATACAAACTTAAACTAAATATAAAAAATATGAATGCTCACTTCGTTATTGATCCTCCTGCCATTCCTTCATTGCCTGTAGCAGGTGAAACACGCCGCTTTGCAGTAAATCGCATTTATTGTGTAGGCCGTAACTATGCTGACCATGCACGTGAGATGGGTCACGATCCGGACCGTGAGCCACCATTCTTTTTTATGAAGCCAGCTAATTCTATTGTGACTGATGGTAGGGATATGGCTTACCCCAATCTCTCAAATGATGTTCATCATGAAATTGAGATGGTTGTTGCGATCGGCAAGGGTGGTGCGAATATTTCAGCCGATACTGCGCTTGATCATGTCTATGGTTATGGTGTTGGATTAGATATGACAAGGCGTGACCTACAAGGTGAAGCTAAAAAGATGGGGCGCCCCTGGGATACCGGTAAAGCATTTGATCAATCTGCTCCCTGCGCAGCGATTACGCCGGTTGCTCAATGTGGTCACCCCAACGAAGGCTCTATCAAGCTATTAGTGAATGGTGAAGTCCGACAAGAGGGCAATCTGAACCAATTAATCTGGAATGTTCCTGACACCATTGCCTACCTCTCTACTTTATTTACTTTAGAGCCAGGCGATCTCATCTACTCTGGTACACCTGCAGGCGTAGGCCCTGTAAAAAAAGGGGATGTGCTTGAGGGAAGTGTTGATGGCTTGGCGACTCTCAAAACCCAGATCGTTTAAA
>CAIKGX010000108.1 GCA_903827075.1 uncultured beta proteobacterium
ATCATGGCCTAAATCTCGGTAGGCCTTATACCGATCGCGCCCCGCTAAACGCTCAGCCTCATTTACCGTCACTACCTCAACAATTCGAGGAAAACGCGCAAGCAATGCTGGAACGTCATTAGGCATACGCATACCCAAATGAATCATGACATCTGCATGGGGAATATTTACTAAAGCGGGAGAAGCAAAATCATCCGTCAACACAATCGGAGTATCTAATGCGGCCTCATCATTAATGAAGCAGTGAGGTAAAAATTCAATAGCGCCAAACGTCCAGAGTAATTCATCTAATTTTTTAAGATCGGTCAGCTCACCCACTATCACTATATTTCTAACAGGTTGACCTTCAGCTGTCGCGCTCCATATTTTGCGAGTTAAACGACAGGCATATTCCAGCTTATCTTTTACATTACTATGGAAATCAATTCTTGCCATAAATAATGATCTTGCTTATTTTTGCTCAAGCAAGAAATTGATGAGCAAAGGTACGGGGCGGCCAGTAGATCCTTTGGCTGCGCCACTCTTCCAAGCAGTGCCCGCGATATCTAAGTGAGCCCATTTGTATTTCTCAGTAAAGCGTGAGAGAAAACAGGCAGCAGTCACGCTACCAGCCGGACGACCCCCAATATTGGCAACATCAGCAAAATTCGATTTGAGCTGCTCATGATAGGCAGCATCTAAAGGTAAGCGCCAAACTGTATCCAAGGAAGCGTGACCCGCTTTAGTTAAAGCATCTACTAAGCCTTCATCATCGGAAAAAACGCCGCTATGAACGTGGCCCAAAGCAATGATGCAAGCGCCTGTGAGGGTTGCTACATCAATCACCGCCTTAGGCTTAAAGCGCTCAACATAAGTAAGTGCATCACACAAAATCAAGCGACCCTCTGCATCCGTATTGAGAATCTCAATCGTTTGACCCGACATGCTTTTCACAATATCGCCTGGTCGGGTAGCAGTGCCAGAGGGCATGTTTTCACAAGTCGGTACGACGCCAATGACATTCTTTTTGAGCTTCATTAAACCCGTGGCATACATGGTGCCAATAACTGAAGCAGCACCACACATATCGTACTTCATTTCGTCCATGGCTTCGCCCGGCTTCAGTGAGATTCCGCCCGTATCAAAGGTAATTCCTTTGCCAACCAGCACAATCGGCGCCTCGCCAACTTTGCCGCCTTGATGGCGCATCACAATAAATTGGGGTGGCGTATCAGAGCCCTGGGTAACCGATAAAAATGAGCCCATTCCTAGGGCCTCTATTTGCTTGCGACCCAATACCTCTACTTTGAGTCCGACCTTCTTGATAAGACCTTGCGCGGTCTTGCCGAGATAAGTTGGCGTGCAAATATTGGGAGGAAGGTTGCCCAAGTCTTTAGCCAGGCTCATGCCTTCAACCATGGCAATACCCTGCGCCACAGCAAGCTTTAATTCTTTTGCACAGGCATCGTTACCAACAAATATCAACTTCTTAAAAGAATCCGCCTTATCTTTCGCCTTAAATTTCATAGTAGGTTGACGCACACCAAAGCGATAGGCTTGATCGCCTGCATACTGAATGGTCAGACGCACCTCTTCTGCAATCAACTCACTGCGATGGCCCAGGGCAAAGCTGGGAATAAACCACAAGGCATTTTCGATAGAGCCCCCGCTGAGCTGCTTTAAGGCGGCACGTGCCAGTTTCGAATACGAAATCAAACTGCGTGCGCCGGGGAGCTGAAGATCACCTAAGCTCACCAATAAAATGCGCTTGGCCTTAACGCCTGCTAAAGCCCACGATTTTTCAGCTCGCAAAGTGCAAACTGAAGCTTGCTTATCATCCAAATCACCGAGTAGATTGGCATGAGCAATGGAACCCCCCACCAATTGATCCAACTCCCCCAAAAGGCCTGTTTTTGCTTTAGCACCTTTTAATACATCTAGGTCAGCTTTAGAGTAAGCCAAAACCAAGCAATCGGTGCTTTGAGCAAGTAATGTGGCTAAGCCAGATTTCAAATGCTTAGGGCTAGTAATGTCTGCTTGGGTGAGAATCTTGGTGCTAAATTGAATTGTCATCATGTATTACAGTCTTTTTAAGTCCATTCAAGGGGGTAAAACAATATTTATCCATTATCCTCCGACATGAGGATTCACCACTTTAGCAAACCTAAAAGCAACTATCGCTACTCTTAAGCAAACATGATTTTTCAACAAGCCCTTCGCCGCGAACTCAGTTTTACGACTGGTGGCGTCTTTTTGGTCTTAGTTACCATCATGATTACCACTCTAGTGATCCGAATTTTGGGATTTGCCGCCAATGGAGCAGTTAACCCTGAAGATGCCCTGGTTTTAATTGCACTGGCTACCCTAGGTTACATGGCCGTTCTACTAACCGTCTCGCTTTTTGTGGCGGTCTTAATTGTGTTGGTCCGCTGGTACAAAGATTCAGAAATGATTGTATGGTTTGCTAGTGGCCTTAGCATTTCCAGCCTGATCGGTCCAATACTGAGATTTGCTACTCCGCTCATCATCATCATTGCATTGCTTGCTCTTTTTGTATGGCCATGGGCCAATCGCGAATCCACCTTAATTAGCCAACGCTTTCAGCAACGCAGTGACGTATCGATGGTTGCCGCAGGGCAATTTCGAGAATCTGCTAAAGCTGAGCGAGTCTTTTTTATTGAAGATTTGAATGTTGACCAAAAAGAAGTAAAAAATATTTTTGCGGCAGAATCCAAAAATGGCCGCCTCAGTGTTGCAGTGGCATCTACTGGATTCATTGAAAATATTGAGGGCGGCGGTAAATCGATTGTTCTCAACAATGGTCGTCGCTATGAAGGCTTGCCTACTCAACCTGACTTTCGAATTTTAGAGTTTGCGGAATACTCTACAAACATTCGCAGTAAAGATGCAATAGATCCAGCTCCACGTGATCGAGAAAAAACAGTGATGGAGTTATTAAATGATCCCAACCCCATTGCCGCCAATCCCAATCGAGCTGAACTCCTCTGGCGTGTTGGCTTGCCTTTAATGGCCTTAGGCCTAGTGTTGATTGCCATTCCCTTAGCGTATGTCAACCCTAGATTGGGTAATTACACGGCGATGTTTTATGCGATTTTGGTTTATTTAATTTATAGCAATCTACTAAACCTCACGCAAAACTTTGTTTCCCAAGGAAAGATTAGCGTATTGATTGGGGCATGGCCCATTCATCTACTCGCCCTCATCATTGCATTTGTGTTGATACGAAATCGCATTAACCCTTCATTAAAGTGGTGGCGCCGTCAATTACCGGCAGCACTAGCCAAAGCTAAGCAATGAAGCTTCTCTTTCCTTACATCTACGAACGCTATTTAGCTCGGCAAATTTATACGGCCTTCGGCTTTATCTTATTTGCCTTAGTTGCGCTCTTTTTATTCTTTGATATTTTAAGTGAGCTAGGCTCAATTAAAGGGTCATACACCCTTCCCTTAGCGCTATTGCATGTACTGCTAAAGGCGCCTAGCCGTATCTCTGAAATTATTCCAATCGCCGGCTTAATTGGAAGTATCTATGTGTTTGCCATGCTTGCAAGCCAGTCTGAATTTACGATCCTGCGAATTGCCGGCCTAGATACCAAGCGGGGACTGACTGCCCTTGCAAAGATTTCTTTACCGCTGATTTTATTTACCCTCATCATTAGTGAATGGGTTGGTCCCTATACAGAAAACCTATCCGAAAAAATTCGCATGAAGGCGCTAGGCTCATCCTATACCTCTCAATTTAAAACGGGAGTGTGGGTCAAAGATAGGCTGCGTGATGAAGATGGCAGCGGCCCTGTCCGGCCAGGTGTACGTTATGTCAATGTAGGGAAGATTGAAAAAGACAATGAAATCTTCAATATTCGGATGTACGAATTTGATGATGCTTATCGCCTCCTCTCAATCCGTAGCGCAGTATCGGGGCGATTTGACCAGACTGGTACCTGGGTTTTAGACGATGTGACAGAAACACGCTTTAAAGAAACCAAACAATCGGACCCGCTCAATCCCGTTTACTCGGCCCAGACATTTACCCACCCGATCCTCAGTCTAGAGTCGGAAGTCACTCCGCAGATTTTGAGCGTCTTGCTCATTAGCCCGGAAAAAATGTCCATCATGAGCTTGGGGCGCTTTATTTCTCATTTACGTGACAATAGGCAAGATGCCCAACTGCATTCCATTGCCTTTTGGAAGAAAGTCATTTACCCATTCACGATTTTTGTGATGCTGGCCTTAGCCCTTCCATTTGCCTACTTAAAGGTACGTGCAGGTGGTGTTGGTATTAAAGTCTTTGGCGGCATCATGCTCGGCATGAGTTTTCAATTATTTAATTCCCTCTTTTCGAATGTGGGCCTATTAGGCTCGTGGCCAGCCCTCCTGACCGCTATAACACCACCCCTACTTTACTTATTTTTGGCAATTATTGGCTTACGCTGGGTATCAAAAGCTTAATACCTCAAACTCATATAGAATTTGATTCCTATATCGTTGTCGATATATAGACTGGAATCCATATGAACCTGCACCAATTTCGTTTTGTCCGTGAAGCAGTAAGACAGAATTTCAATCTCACTTCAGCAGCAAAGGCCCTCTTTACCTCACAGCCTGGAGTATCCAAAGCCATCATTGAGCTTGAAGATGAATTGGGTGTCGAGATCTTTCGTCGTCATGGCAAACGTATCCGCTCATTAACAGAACCAGGCAAACGTATTTTAGTTTCCATTGAGCGCATTTTGGATGAAGTAGAAACACTCAGACGGGTTGGAAAAGATTTTGCAAGTCAAGATCAAGGAAACTTTGTGATTGCCACTACCCATACGCAAGCGCGATATGCCCTACCTAAAGTACTCACCGAATTTACCAAACGCTTTCCGAAGGTGCGCGTCAGCATTCAACAAGGTAGCCCAGGCCAAATCGCAGAACTACTGATTCATGACCGTGCAGATATTGCGATTGCCACTGAAGGAATCGCCAATACCCCTGGGGTGCTAGCCCTTCCAGGATACCAATGGCAACACGTCATCATGGTTCCCTTAAGCCACCCCCTATTAAATCAAGCCACTGTAACCCTAGAAGAAATCGCCAAGTACCCACTCATTACCTATGACAAAGCATTTGCAGGACGTAGCAAAATTGATGCGGCCTTTGCACAACGTAACCTCAGTCCAGATATTATTTTGGAAGCGATTGATGCCGATGTAATCAAAACCTATGTTGAGACGGGTATGGGCATAGGCATCGTTGCTGGGCTCGCCTATGACGCAGATAAGGATCGTAATCTGAAGGTGATTCCTGTTGGCCACTTATTTGGTAATAACGTCACCCATCTAGGTGTGAAGCAAGGCGCCTACTTGAGATCATTTGTGTATACCTTCATCGAGCTCTTCTCGCCTACGTTAACGCGCAAGATAGTTGAACAAGCAATGTCCAGTGAGTCTGATACCTACGAAATTTGAAGTAAGGGTCTCAAAGGCAGAATAATGCTAATTTGAGATGGTGCCCCGGGGCGGACTCGAACCGCCACGCCTTGCGGCACCGGATTTTGAGTCCGGCACGTCTACCAATTCCATCACCGGGGCAGGTGTTTGCAGTGGAAAAACTGCATTACTTACAGCTAAGAGGTGAGAGTGTAACAAAAAAAGAGTATGGACTGCCATCCTTTACCTTAGAAGCCCTTAAAATAGCTCTCTATAGCCAAATTTTGCAAAAGGACTTACCAGTATGGCCGGCCACTCAAAATGGGCCAATATTCAGCACCGCAAAGGTCGACAAGACGAAAAGCGCGGCAAGATTTGGACCAAACTCATTAAAGAAATTACTGTTGCAGCTAAGCTCGGCGGCGGCGATATTGCTACTAACCCCCGTTTACGCTTGGCCATTGATAAGGCTAAAGATGCCAATATGCCCAATGACAATGTGCAACGGGCTATTCAACGTGGCACAGGCTCACTGGAAGGTGTGAACTACGAAGAGATTCGTTACGAGGGTTATGGCATTAATGGCGCCGCAGTCATTGTGGATTGCTTAACCGATAACCGGACTCGTACTGTTGCTGAAGTACGCCATGCTTTTGCAAAGAATGGCGGGAACATGGGCGCTGAAGGTTCAGTTGCTTTTTTGTTTAAGCATTGTGGTCAGATGTTATTTGCTCCCGGTACTAATGAAGATCGACTGATGGAAGCTGCCTTAGATGCTGGCGCGGAAGATGTCGTGACGCATGATGATGGCTCACTTGAGGTGTTAACGCCTGTGCCTGAGTTTTCCATTGTTCAAGATGCACTGGCAAAGCTTGGCTTAAAAGCAGAACTGGCTACCGTCACCATGCGTCCTGAAAATGAAATTACTCTCGAAGGCGATCAAGCGGAAAGCATGCAAAAACTATTAGACGCCCTTGAAAATCTCGATGACGTGCAAGAAGTATTCAGTAACGCAGCACTTTAATTTAGCATCCGTTTATCAACCTATTTATCTATATCTTTATTAGCTTGTTATGAAAATTCTTTTAGTTGGTTCCGGTGGACGTGAACATGCATTAGCTTGGAAATTGGCTCAATCACCCCAAGTGCAAACTGTTTTTGTTGCCCCAGGTAATGGCGGCACCGCAACGGCTAAACCATCCGCTGCTGGTATTGAAAATCTCCCTATTTCTGATTTACAAGGGCTGGCTGATTTTGCCAAACGAGAAAACATTCACTTGACAGTAGTTGGCCCAGAAGCGCCTTTAGCAGCAGGCATTGTTGATATTTTTCGCGCTAATGGTTTGCGTATTTTTGGCCCCACTCAGTTGGCTGCTCAGTTGGAATCTTCTAAAGATTTTTCTAAAGCCTTTATGAAGCGCCATGGCATTCCCACGGCCGATTACCAAACTTTCTCGAGCACTCTTGAGGCACATGCTTATATTGATGCCAAGGGTGCGCCAATTGTAATTAAGGCGGATGGTTTGGCTGCTGGTAAAGGCGTTGTGGTGGCTATGGATTTGGCCGAAGCCCATACTGCGGTTGATATGATGTTGGCTGATAATAAATTTGGTAATGCGGGTGCCCGTGTCGTAATTGAAGAATTTCTGACCGGGGAAGAAGCGAGCTTCATTGTGTTGGTAGATGGTAAAAATGTATTAGCCTTAGCCACTAGCCAAGATCACAAGCGCCTTCTCGATGCCGACCAAGGACCGAATACTGGCGGGATGGGTGCTTACTCACCAGCCCCAGTTGTCACCCCAGAAATTCATGCGCGGGCATTACGTGAAGTCATCATGCCAACAGTTAAAGGTATGGCGTCTGATGGCTTACCTTACACCGGCTTTTTATATGCCGGCTTGATGATTTCTCCAGAAGGAAAAATCAAGTGCCTCGAGTTTAATTGCCGTATGGGCGACCCTGAAACACAACCCATTATGGCCCGTCTGCGTAGTGATTTAGTCAACGCACTAGATCATGCAGTCGATGGCACTCTAAACGAAGTTGATCTGGAATGGGATCGTCGCACCGCATTAGGCGTAGTCCTTGCAGCTTATAACTATCCTGATACCCCACGCAATGGCGATGTCATCACTGGCGTGCCAGCAGATACTGAAGATCAACTCACCTTCCATGCGGGCACCAAGCTTACGGACGGAAAGCTAATGACCTCTGGTGGACGTGTCATGTGCATAGTAGGTCTTGCAGATACCGTTCGTGGCGCTCAACAAAAAGCCTACGAATCTATTTCCAAGATTCATTTTGATGGCATGCAATATCGTAAAGATATTGGCTATCGCGCCATTAAATAAATCTATCCATTAGACCTACTCAACAATTCATCTTCCTTGTCATTTACTCCACATACTCAAATTGATATTGCCGCCCTAAAAGAATATTTTTTAGGTTTGCAAGATCGCATCACGACCGCCATGAGCGCTCTAGATGGCAAAGTATTTATTGCGGACAACTGGGAAAAACCAGAAGATAGCAAGCTCAAGGGTTATGGTCGTACCTGTATTTTGGATCACGGCAACATTCTAGAAAAAGGGGGGGTGGGCTTCTCGCACGTGCGCGGAGATCAAATGCCGCCCTCCGCTTCACATCATCGCCCTGAAGTAGCAGGTCGTAGCTTTGAGGCCATGGGCGTCTCTTTGGTCTTTCATCCTCATAATCCAAAAGTTCCCACAACTCATATGAATGTGCGCTGTTTTATTGCACAAGCTCCCGATAAAGAGCCTGTATGGTGGTTTGGAGGTGGCTTTGATTTAACGCCCTATTATGGTGTTGACGAAGACTGTAGGCATTTTCATCAGACGGCCAAAGATGCTTTGGATCCATTTGGAGAAGATCTATATCCCCACTTCAAAAAATGGTGTGATGAGTATTTTTACTTAAAGCATCGCGAAGAACCCCGCGGCATTGGTGGCGTGTTTTTTGATGACTTTAATGCCTTAGGTTTTGAGCAAAGTTTTGCGATGACTCGCGCAGTAGGCGATGCTTTCATCAATGCTTATCTGCCGATTGTGGAACGGCGCTATAAAGAGAGTTTTACCCCAGAAGAAAAATCCTTTCAGGAATACCGTCGCGGTCGCTATGTAGAATACAACTTGATTTTTGATCGGGGCACTATCTTTGGCTTGCACTCAGGCGGTCGTACGGAATCTATTTTGATGTCTATGCCTCCCGTGGTGCAATGGTGGTACAACTGGCAGCCAACTCCAGGCACCCCTGAAGCCAAGCTCTATGAGTATTACCTTCAGCCCCGCGATTGGTTGGCTTAGTTTGACTTCCATCTCAATGAGCAGCCCAAGAAAGATTGGCATTTTAGGTGGCACGTTTGACCCGCCCCATCTTGGGCACCTCAAACTTGCAGTGCATTTTGCAAAACTTCTCCAATTAGATGAATTACTACTTATTCCAAGTGGCGAGCCTTGGCAAAAAGAATCTGGCATTACGCCAGCAGAAATTCGGTATCAATTAACCGAGGCAGCAGGAATCGATTTAGCTCGGGCATTTTTATATTTGAAGATTCCCACCCGAGTTGGGGTTGATCGGATTGAAATTGAGCGCTCAGGCGCAAGCTATGCAATTGATACCGCCAAAGCCTTAAGAGAGCGTTTTGGATCTGATGTAAGCCTCATTTGGCTAATGGGCGCTGATTCCCTGATTGAATTACCCACATGGAAATCTTGGAAAGAGTTGCTAGGATATGTGAACTTTGCTGTAGCTAACCGCCCTCCCCACCCCCTTAAACCTAAATTAAGCCCTGAATTTAAAGAATGGATTGCCATTCATCAAAGTATTGACGCATCCTCTCTTGAAAAAAGCCTTTTTGGCCGCATCTATCTTGATGAAAGTCTGTCAATTAATCTATCGTCAACAGAACTTAGAAATGCGCTTGAATTACCACATCAGGCCTTGAATGCGTCAGAAGTCATTCCCTCACATGTACTCGAAATCATCACAAATCTGGGCTTATACAAATAATCAAGCTAAGATCACCCCTATATACAAAACATCAAAGAAAAAATAGTAGAGAAATTATGGAATTAAAAAAATTACAGCGCGTCATTATTGATGCCTTAGAAGATGTTAAAGCGCAAGATATTCGCGTATATGACACTACCAAACTCAGCGACTTATTCGATCGCGTCATTATTGCTACCGGTACCAGCAACCGACAGACTCGCTCTCTGGCGATGTGCGTAAAAGAGGATGTAAACGCTAAAGGTGGGGAAGTTATTTCGGTAGAGGGTTTAGAAACCGGTGAGTGGGTCTTGGTAGATTGTGGCGATATTGTGGTTCATATCCTGCAACCCACATTGCGTGCTTACTACCAACTAGAAGGTATGTGGGGGGCTAAGCCCGTTCGCGTGAAGTTGGCTGGCGAAAAAGGTCTTGTCAAAGCCAGTGAACCTGACGACGAAGATTAATTCATAGTCGGCTTATGCGCCTCACTATCGTTTCTGTTGGCCACAAAATGCCCGACTGGGTTGTTACTGCAACTGCGGATTACCTTAAGCGAATGCCGGCTGATTGCAGCATTGAAATTAAAGAAATCAAACCTGACCTGACGCCCGCCAAAGAAGCCGTCAAAATTCTAGCCGCCATTCCTAAGGGTTCTCGCATCATTGCTTTAGATGAGCGCGGTAAAGATCAAACCACCCAAAATCTGGCTACTCAATTAGCTAACTGGAGGCAAGAAGGTTTTGATATCACTTTTTTGATTGGTGGTGCAGATGGCTTAGATGCTAGCCTGAAAGAGAATGCTCAAGCGATGTGGCGCCTTTCTAGCCTAACGCTTCCTCATGCCATGGCTAGAGTCTTGCTAGTAGAGCAACTATATCGCGCCTGGACGATACTACAAGGTCACCCGTATCATCGTGAGTAAGTTATCTCATTGCAAACTTTGTTTATGTTCCCTTACATCTACCTCGCCTCACAAAGCCCTAGACGCCAAGAATTACTAAAGCAAATTGGGGTGCAATTTGAGTTACTCATTGCCAATCCTGGTGAAGATACAGAAAGCCTAGAAACGCCACTTCCCAATGAAAAAGCCCATGACTATGTCAAGCGGGTCACTTTCATTAAAAGCTCACTTGCACTAGCGCGTTGGACTAACAGTGGCAAGCCTTGGGCGCCGATTCTGTGTGCCGATACCACGGTGAGTTTGCCCGGCACTACTACAGGAGAAATCTTAGGTAAACCCTCCGATGCTGCTGATGCCACACGAATTCTGGAAATGCTGAGCGGCAAAGTACACGAAGTTCTGACGGCTGTAGTGTTGATATTGAAGCCCGAAGAGAACCCCCTTTCTTTAGTCCAGATCTCTGAAGTCACGTTTTCTCATTTATCTCCAGAGCAGATTGCTAGTTATATTGCGAGTGGCGAGCCATTTGGCAAAGCTGGTGCCTATGGCATTCAAGGTCTTGGTGGTAGCTTTATACCCACGATTAAAGGGAGTTATAGCGGTATCATGGGTCTTCCTATTTTCGAGGTGAGCCAGCTACTGGATCACGCCAAAGTTGCCCGTATATGAACGAAGAGATTCTTATTAACATCACCCCCCAAGAAACCCGGGTGGCATTAATTCAGCAAGGAGCTGTTCAAGAGCTGCAAATTGAACGCACCCGGCAACGTGGCATTGTCGGTAATATCTACCTTGCAAAAGTGGTTCGAGTGCTGCCAGGGATGCAGTCAGCCTTTATTGAAGTTGGTCTAGAGCGTACTGCTTTTATGCACGTAGCAGACATTACCCAAAATAATCCCCAAGCTCAAATTGAAAAACTGCTCTTTGAAGGGCAAAACGTTTTAGTGCAAGTCCTCAAAGATCCATTGGGGACTAAGGGGGCCCGTCTCACCACGCAGCTCAGTATTGCTGGCCGTAACTTGGTATATCTCCCGCCCGCAGGTACGGACGCAGCGGCTGAAAAATATATCGGCGTATCACAACGTATCGATAAACAAGAGGAGCGTGATGCTATTAAGGCCCGCCTAGCTGGACTTATGCCCGCTGATGAAAAAGGGGGAATTATTGTGCGCACCAGCGCCCAAGATGCCAGTGATACTGAGCTAGAACATGATATGCATTACCTGCGCACGACCTGGGAAAAGATACGTGAAGCAGTAAACCATAAAGCGGCGCCCAGTCTGCTCTATCAAGATTTAAGCTTGGCAGAACGGGTTTTGCGCGACATTGCTGGTGAAGAAACTACGCAAATTCGTGTGGACTCCGCTGAGAACTTTGACAAGTTAACTGCCTTTACTACACACTACATGCCCAATCTTTTGGGCAAGCTCACCCTCCATCGTGGTGAACGCGCCCTCTTTGATTTATTTGATGTTGATACAGAAATTAATAAAGCCTTAGGTCGTCGGGTTGATCTTAAATCTGGCGGCTATCTGATGATTGATCAAACCGAATCCATGACAACAATTGACGTCAATACCGGCAGTTATGTCGGTGCACGCAATCTCGATGACACGGTTTTTAAAACCAATCTGGAAGCTGCCCAAGCCATCGCGCGTCAACTACGCTTACGCAATCTTGGCGGCATCATCGTCATTGATTTCATTGACATGATTGGCAAAGACCATCAGGAATCTGTCTTGCACGAGCTTAAGCGCAATTTAGAGCGCGATCATGCCCGCACCTCAGTAAGCGAATTTTCTGCTTTAGGTTTAGTGGAGATGACTCGTAAACGCACCCGCGAATCCTTGGCACATATCACTTGTGAGCCCTGCGCTACTTGTTCTGGTAAAGGTGAAGTGAAAACAGCGCAGACGATTTGCTATGAGATATTACGTGAAATTGTACGGGAACATCGCCAGTTCAACCCCCGTGAGTTCAGAATTGTTGCTGCGCCAGATGTCATTGATTTATTTCTAGAAGAAGAAAATCAATTTCTTGCTCAACTAGGTGACTTCATTAGTAAACCTATTAAACTTCAAGCGGAAGGCAGCTTCCGCCAAGAGCAATACGATATCGTTCTCAGTTAGATCGAGTTCGTATTTGGTTTTTTAATCACGCATTTGAGAACTGAATTCGATGGAGGTTGGCATACAAGCCATCTTTTCCAATCAATTCTTCGTGTGAGCCATTTTCAACTACCTGACCGTGATCTAACACCACAATACGATCAGCATGCTCAATGGTCGAAAGTCGATGGGCAATAATTAAGGTGGTTCTACCTGCCATTAATCGATCCAAAGCATCTTGTACTTGGCGTTCTGATTCAGAATCTAGGGCCGAGGTAGCTTCATCCAAAATTAAGATTGGCGCATCTTTATAAATCGCACGGGCGATTGCTAGTCTTTGCCGCTGACCACCAGAGAGTCGATTGCCGTTATTACCTACTGGTGTATCTATTCCTTCTGGCATTTCCTTTATCAAGGAGGCCAGGTTGGCCGCTTCAAGCGCCTCTATTACACGCCCCCGATCTACGCCCTTTTCACCAACTGCACCGTATGCCACATTAGCAGCAATCGAGTCATTAAACATGATCACGTCCTGGCTCACGAAAGCAATTTGGCGACGAACATCAGCTAACGCGATACCCTCCAAAGGAATCTCGTCTAAAAATATATGGCCGCTCGTTGGCTTAAAAAAGCGAGGTAACAAGTTCACCAGTGTGGACTTTCCTCCGCCTGACGGGCCCACAAAAGCAACTACTTCGCCTGGTTTAATGTTGAGATTGACCCCTACTAAGGCATCTTTTCGACCGTCTTCCTGTTGATAAGAAAAGCCCACATCTTCAAAACGAATAGCGCCCCTTGCTTTATCCAAGGCTTTCATATCACTCTTGCGAGATTCATCCTCCTCAAAAGGCTGATCCATAAGACCAAATATCATTTCAGCTGCGGTAAGGCCGCGTTGCAATGGTTGGTTGATGTCCGCTAAATGCTTAATTGGTGATATCACTAACATCATTGCTGTCACAAAAGCCGCAAAACCACCGACAGTAGTGCCTTCGGTAGCTGACTGCATCAAGGCAATCACCAATACAATTGACAAAGCCATGGAAGCAATCAGCTGAGTAATCGGTTGATTAAGACCCCCAGCCACAGCAGATTTGAGGGCAAACTGGCGAAGACGTTCCGCTTTTTCCATAAAGCGGTTCATCTCATACTGTTCAGCACCGTGAACCTTCACAATCTTGTAGCCTGCAGCAGCCTCCTCTACGATATAAGCCAACTCCGATGTCAGGCCTTGTTGCTCACGGTTGAGTGAGCGTAAGCGCTTATTAATCTTGCTCATCACAAAAGCAATAATCGGGAATATCATCAATACAACCAAAGTCAACTGCCAGTTTAAATAAATCAGATAACCAATCAATCCGACTACAGTCAAAGAATCTCTCACTAGGCTAATTAACATTCCACCCATAATGGAGAGCACATTATTCACCTCAAAAACCACCGCATTAATTAATTGAGATGCAGAATTTTTTTGAA
>CAIKGX010000109.1 GCA_903827075.1 uncultured beta proteobacterium
AGATGTTCAAGCATTTATCAAGGCAGCCATGAGCGGTGGCGCAGGTAGTCCTGCGGTAGCTACCAGTGGCGGTAGTTTAGGTGGCCTCAATTTAATTCCTTGGCCAACAGTGGATTTCACAAAGTTTGGTGAGATTGAGCGCCAACCCTTAAATCGCATTAAGAAACTTACTGCAGCCAATTTAGGTCGTAACTGGGTGATGATTCCTGCGGTGACTTACCACGAAGATGCAGACATTACCGATTTAGAAGCATTTCGTGTGCTTACTAATAAAGAGAATGAAAAGCAGGGCGTCAAAATTACCATGCTGGCATTTTTGATGAAGGCTGCCGTTGCTGCACTCAAAAAATATCCAGAATTTAATAGCTCTTTGGATGGTGATGACTTAGTGCTCAAGAAGTACTTCAATATTGCCTTTGCTGCTGATACACCGAATGGTTTAGTCGTGCCAGTGATTCGCAATGCAGATAAAAAAGGTATTTTTGAGTTAGCACGGGAAACCTCAGAGCTTGCAGCCCTGGCTCGCGATGGCAAATTAAAACCAGATCAAATGCAAGGCGCCAGCTTCACTATCTCATCCTTAGGTGGTATTGGTGGAACATACTTCTCACCGATTGTGAATGCGCCTGAAGTCGCTATTCTGGGCGTAAGTAAGGCGGCTATGAAGCCTGTATGGGATGGTAAGCAATTTGTACCTCGCCTGATCTGCCCATTGTCCCTATCGGCAGATCATCGCGTTATTGACGGTGCTTTGGCTACTCGCTTTAATGTATACATTGCACAATTACTTGCCGACTTCCGTCGTGCAGTACTGTAAGGGGGATCTATGACTAAGCAAATGATCCTTGTACCTGATATTGGTGACTATTCTGATGTGCCAGTAATTGAGGTCTTAATTAAAGTTGGTGATGTAGTTGAAAAAGAGCAGGCTTTATTAATTCTTGAATCCGATAAAGCAACGATGGAAGTGCCCTCGGATGCTGCGGGTACTGTGACTAGTATTTTAGTTAAGGCGGGGAATAAAGTCAGTAAGGGAAGTGTTATCGCAGAAATTGAAGCCTCTACAGCGCCTGCGACACAAGCACCAACGCAAACTCCACCACCAGTTGTTGCCGCACCGTTACCTACCCCTGTTGCTGGTCAATACAGCGGTAAGGTAGATCATGAGTGCGAGCTACTGGTATTAGGTGCAGGGCCTGGTGGATATAGCGCTGCATTTCGAAGTGCAGATTTGGGTGTGAATACCATTTTGGTAGAACGTTATTCCACTTTAGGCGGTGTTTGCTTAAACGTAGGCTGCATCCCATCCAAGGCTTTGCTACACACTACCTCAGTGATGGATGAAGTCAAAACCATGTCAAAGCATGGCATTACCTATGGCGCACCCAAAATTGAAATCGATCAATTGCGTGGCTACAAAGATTCCGTGATTGCTAAACTCACTGGTGGTCTAGCTGGCATGGCTAAAGCACGTAAGGTAGCGGTAGTGCGCGGCTTGGGACGTTTCTTAGATGCGAACCACGTTGAAGTGGATTTGACTAGCGGCAACGCTCAAGACCTCACGGGCAAAAAAGAAGTGATTCGTTTTCAGAAGGCGATCATTGCTGCTGGTAGCCAACCAGTGAAATTGCCTTTCTTGCCAGAAGACCCTCGGATTGTGGATAGTACGGGTGCACTTTTATTAAAGAGTATTCCTAAGCGCATGCTCGTGATTGGCGGCGGCATTATTGGTTTGGAGATGGCCACTGTTTACAGCACTTTAGGTTCACGCATCGATATCGCTGAGATGATGGATGGTTTGATGGCTGGGGCCGATCGTGATTTAGAAAAGGTCTGGGAAAAGTTTAATGCCGGCCGCTTTGAAAAGATCATGCTCAAAACGAGAGCATCGAAAGCGGAAGTCAAACCCGACGGTATTCAAGTGAGTTTTGAGGGTGAGAATGCGCCAGCAGAACCTCAAACTTATGACTTGGTATTGGTTGCAGTGGGTCGCACCCCTAATGGTAAGAAAATTGATGCTGCTGCTGCCGGAGTCCAGGTGGATGAACGGGGCTTTATTCCGGTTGATAAACAAATGCGTACTAATGTCTGCAATATCTTTGCGATTGGCGATCTCGTTGGTCAACCTATGCTGGCCCACAAGGCGGTGCATGAAGGTCATGTAGCAGCAGAAGCAGCAGCAGGGCAGAAGTCCTATTTTGACGCTAAGCAAATTCCTTCCGTTGCGTATACCGATCCAGAAGTGGCTTGGGCAGGCTTAACAGAAGAGCAATGTAAGGCACAAGGCATTGCTTATGAGAAAGGTTTATTCCCGTGGGCAGCTAGTGGTCGCGCTATCGCCAATGGACGTGATGAGGGCTTCACTAAACTCATCTTTGATGCGAGCTCCAAACGGATTATTGGTGGCGGTATTGTTGGAACACATGCAGGCGATCTGATTGGTGAAGTGTGTTTGGCAATTGAGATGGGTGCTGATGCAGTAGATATCGGTAAAACGATTCATCCGCACCCAACCCTAGGCGAGTCTGTTGGATTGGCGGCAGAAGCGGCCCATGGTCATTGCACCGATTTACCACCAGTTAAAAAGAAAGCGCATTAATTGAGATTTCTTTTTAGTTGCCTTCATAGTTAGCAGTTCTGAAAAAGAAAAAGCCCCGCAGCTAAAAAACTGGCGGGGCTTTTGCATTAGAGGAGTACCTCAATACAGTTTATTTCTTTGAAGCTGCCTTCGTTGCTGCGTTAACATTTTTCATGGCGGCATCTGTGGCATTGCTTAAATTGGTTTGGGCAACCTCCACTGCATGCTTCACCGCCTTTTGGCTAGTTTCATAAACGTTGGTTGCTGATGCAATTGCTTGCTTCATGGCAATGACGGCTGCATCAGAACCAGGAGGGGCATTTTTGGTCCAGTCTTCAACCAAGGAATTCATTTTCTTTTGACCTGCCTGAAATTCCTTCTCAGCAGACTTAGTAAAATTCTCTTGAGTTTCATGGGCCAACTCATATAAATGACGGCTATACGCCATAATCTTTTCGGCCATAGGCTGGACGGCTTCTGCCTGATGGGCGAGGAGCTGTTGAATATCTTTTACTTCCAATGCTTTCTTAGCGCTGCTCATGCTATCGCTCAAGCTTTGCTTGGCAATATGCATATTCAGCTCAACTAATTTTTCAATGCTTTGTAGTGCTTGATTGGTTAGCCCACTTAAGGTCTCTAAATTGGCTTTATGTGCCGCTGCTAATTGTTCGGGTGTTAAGTTCATTTTTGATCCCTTTCTGGTGGACTCACTCTATCTATGGCTCACTATGAGCTCAATTTCATTTCTTTTCTATTTAAGGTGCACTATTTTAGGGAATAATTGGATGCAATGCAAGATAAGGGCAATGAGTCTATTCCAATCTAAACCCATAAAACAGCCTAAAATCAACGATTAATAGAAAAATAACCTCATTTCAGATAGTTACTTATGACTTTAAAGTTGGACAGCTATATAGCACCACTGTTTGTACTAATCTGGAGCACAGGGTTCGTCATAGCCCGCCTAGCAATGCCTTATGTTGAGCCAGCGACCTTTTTGTTTTGGCGTTTTGCAGGTGTTTTAATGGCCATGGCTGCTTTGAGTTTGGTTTGGCGCATTACTTGGCCTAGCTGGTCTCAAATTAAACATATTGCAGTGGCGGGTCTCTTATTGCAATTTGGCTATCTTCTCGGTGTTTGGTTCGCGGTGCGCTTGGGTATGACTGCAGGCTTAGTGGCCATCATTGTCGGTCTTCAACCGATCTTGACAGCTTGGTTTGCAGCTTGGATTTCAGAAAAGGTCAGCCCTAGACAGTGGATCGGATTGGGATTTGGATTTGCGGGGGTTGCTTTAGTCGTTGCAGAAAAAATTGGTTTTGCCCATATTCCTTTCGTAAGCTATGTTTTGGCTTTTGTGGCCTTGCTATCTATTACCTTCGGAACCCTCTATCAGAAAAAATACTGTCCAGTATTTGATCTACGTGCTGGCTCTTCAATTCAGTTTGGTGTGTCAGCTGTTCTATGCTTTGTTTGCATGTACTACTTTGAGTCAGGTGTCATGGTGTGGAATGCACCCGTCGTTGGCGCATTATTGTGGTCTATCTTCCCGCTATCCATTGGCAGCATCAGCTTGTTATTTATGATGATTCGAAAAGGTGCTGCTACTAAAGTAACCAGTCTGCTTTATCTGACGCCACCGACAACCGCCGCGATGGCATGGCTCCTATTTGATGAGCCTTTTACCCTAATGATGGCAGGGGGCTTAGCCTTAACAATGACTGGTGTGGTGCTTGTCAATGCCCGCCAATCTAATTCTGTAGCCACTATTGCCGAGTAATGAAGTGCCAAAAGCGGGCTATTTTCATTGCATGCTCTCAATAAAGTGCTTTGCTTTGTGAAAGTTATTTATCATTCGGTATGTTGAAAGTTTTGTGAAGGTATTTTGGATGCGTTTGAATCGATTTTGCACCTTAGTTTTAGCTTGTCTTTTTATGGCAGGTATCGCTGTCAACGCGACGGCCAATGCAGCTGCCACCGAAAAACAAAGCAAAGCAGCCAAAGCAAACGCTAAAACGACTACAAAACCAGCTGCGGTCGCAGCAACTACTCCTAAAACGACTGTAAAGATTTCCAAATCTGCAAAAAAACCTCGTACCGTACGTACAACCGTGACGCGTTCTACGGATGCATTGGTAGCGGGGCCACCATCGTTAGCGACTGCTTTGGGTTTGCGTGGACAGCATGATCAATTGAGTCTGAAATCCAGTGTCGCTATGGTTGTTAATCAAGATACTAAGGAAGTGTATTTTGAGAAAAATTCCTCAGTCAGCTTACCGATTGCGTCTATTACTAAACTAATGACTGCAATGGTGGTGCTGGACTCCAAAATGCCGCTAGATGAAACCATTGTGATTAATGCGGAGGATGTTCACATCTATCGCACATCACGTTTGTCAGGCGGTACTGTTCTCACCCGTGAAGAGGCGCTCCTCCTTGCTTTAATGTCTTCAGAAAATCGTGCGGCTTATACCTTGGGTAGAAACTATCCAGGCGGTATACCGGCATTTGTGGATGCCATGAATCGAAAAGCGAGAGAGATTGGCATGAGCCGCTCTCATTTTGCTGACCCCACAGGCCTGATGAGTGAAAACGTCGCATCAGCAGAAGATTTAACTCGCATGTTGAGCGCCGCCTATCAG
>CAIKGX010000110.1 GCA_903827075.1 uncultured beta proteobacterium
CCCAAAGTCTTCACAAAAATTGATTTGCATTTCACGGTTACCGGAAAAGACTTGGACCAAGCCAAGGTTGATCGCGCAGTCAAACTTTCTCACGATAAGTATTGCTCTGCTACAGCAATGCTCTCAAAAACTGCAGAACTGACTTACAGCATCGAAGTCCGTTCGGAATAAGTGCAGAGCCAATCGATAAGCCGGATTCTGTCGCCTAGACTTGCATCTAGGGGCAATCATTCCTCTAGGCCGGCAGTTACCTGACGGCTCAAGCTCCCTACCCGCAGACTCAGCGGGTCGCCTCATCGCCTGCTTACTTGGGATTGCTCCAGGTGGAGGTTACCGCGTTTCACCGTAACTAAATACGCTCGTCTCTGTGGCCCTATTCCTCACGTTGCCGTGGATGGCCGTTAGCCATCACCCTACCCTATGGAGTCCGGACTTTCCTCCCCCTCAATAAAGAGGCGGCGATTGCCTAATTGACTCTGCGCCTGCAGTCTAACGCAGTCAGAGAAAATTGACCTGAAAAGATGCGGCTTTACGTTTTAAGACAGTGACCAAGCAATAGTTTCACCAGCACGAAGCGGTACGATTACAGAATCGCCTAAAGGTAACTCAGCCGGTATAGTTTGGGCTTGCTTTACCAAGGTAATTTGCTTTGTATTGCGTGGCAAAGAATAAAAATCAGGGCCGAAGAAGCTCGCAAAACCTTCCAACTGATCCAGCTTACCAACACTCTCAAATGCCTCGGCATACAAACCCAAGGCATTAAAAGCGCTATAGCAACCAGCACATCCACAGGCAGTTTCTTTGGCGCCTTTGGAATGCGGGGCGCTATCGGTACCCAAGAAAAAACGGGGGTTACCGCTAGTGGCAGCTTCAAGCAAAGCCACTCGATGCTTTTCACGCTTTAATACTGGCAAGCAATAGTTGTGCGGACGAATGCCGCCGGCAAAAATAGCATTGCGATTCATCAGCAAATGTTGAGGAGTCAATGTTGCCGCTAAAGTATTCTTTCCACCAGTAGCCGCATCTCGAACATAGTGAGCTGCCTGTAATGTGGTGATATGTTCAAACACCATCTTGAGTTCAGGAAAGTCTTTGCGGAGTGGCTCAAGAACTTGGTCAATAAACACCGCCTCACGATCAAAGATGTCAACTTCAACACTGGTGACTTCACCATGCACTAACAGTGGCATACCCACTGCTTGCATGGCCTCTAAGGCTAAGTAGCAATGCTTGATATCACTCACACCAAAATCACTATTGGTAGTAGCGCCTGCAGGGTATAGCTTGAATGCTACGATGCCAGCAGCCTTAGCTTTGCACACTTCGTCAGCAGACGTGTTATCCGTCAAATACAAAGTCATTAACGGTGTGAAGTGATCGATACCCAGCAAATTTAATTGAGTCCGTATACGGGTCATATATTCATTAGCTAAATCCACAGTAGTTACCGGTGGCTTTAAATTGGGCATGATGATGGCGCGCGCAAATTGGCGTGCAGTATCAGCCAAAACATCTTTCATCACTTCGCCATCACGAATGTGCAAATGCCAATCGTCTGGTTGAATCAGTTGAATTTGGGTAGGGCTATTAGACATATTATTTATCGAGCAAAATGATGCGGAAGTCATTTACATTCGTTAGTGTAGGGCCAGTTTCCACCAAAGCCCCCAATTCTGCAAAGAAACCATAACAATCATGGGCCGCTAAGAAGGTCTCAGGGATTAAACCTTTCCGCTCACTGTCTTTGCGGATATCCCCGGAGAACCATGCGCCTGCATTCTTTTCGCTCCCGTCTATTCCATCCGTATCAGCAGCCAAAGCTGCCAAATTAGGCAAACCTTTTGAGGCAGCAAATAGTGAAAGGAGAAACTCGCTACATCGACCACCGCGCCCTTTAAGCCCAGCAGGGATTGTTACCGTACACTCACCGCCCGAGATGAGTGCCAAAGGCTTATCAGGGCCATTTGCAAAATGATCCCTAGCTAAAGCGGCTTGCTCAACCCCCACCGTTTGGGCCTCGCCAGTAATGGTGTCACCCAAAATCAATGTCTCGTAGCCTTGCTTGCGAACATACTCTGCTGCAGCCTCTAAACTTTTATAGGCAGTAGCAATGACATGATTATTTACTTGAACGCCAACTAAGTCGGATGCTTTTAAGGTCTCTGGAATATTTCCAGCAACACCTTGATGCAGATGATCGAGCACAGATACCGGTATAGACTCCCCGCCCAAACGGTACTTCGCCAAAATCTCTACGGCATCTTGATAGGTAGAGTAGTCCGCCGCACAGGGTCCGCTGGCAATATCGGCAGGTAAATCTCCTGTGACATCAGAGATAAGTAAAGCCTCAACCCGCGCACCATGCGATATGGCTACCCTAGCCAAATTACCACCCAAGATTGCTGATAAATGCTTACGCACCACATTCATCTCTTCAATGGGTGCACCACTACGGAGAAGTGCCTCTGTGGTCTGGCGCATATCTTCAATGCTGATACCCGCCTGAGGCAAAGTCAGCAAACTTGAGCCACCTCCAGAAACCAAAGCAATCAACACGTCGCCTAGCTCAAGCTCATTAACCAATTTAAAGATAGCTATTGCACCATTCATACCCGCTTGATCTGGAACAGGATGCCCTGCTTCAATAATCTCAATGTGACTCGTTGGTGAGTTGTGACCATAACGAGTAAGCACCACACCATCTATCTTTGCTTCGGGCCAATGCAATTTGGCATACCCCTCCAAAGCACTAGCCATAGATGCGCTGGCCTTACCCGCCCCGACCACAATACATTTACCCTGTGGTTCTTGGCCCTGCGGAAAGATTTTTGCGAGATACTCTGGAACTATTTTCTGAGGATCTGCGACTGCCACTGCAGCGGCAAAGGCATTTTTAAGAATATTTTCTTGCTGACTCATCGCATTATTCTAATCAAGTGCGGCACGTTCTTGCATTTGCCACATCTCTGCATAGCGCCCATGAATG
This sequence comes from uncultured beta proteobacterium, assembly GCA_903827075.1. Classification (GTDB taxonomy): domain Bacteria; phylum Pseudomonadota; class Gammaproteobacteria; order Burkholderiales; family Burkholderiaceae; genus Polynucleobacter. The sequence goes on from CAIKGX010000110.1 coordinate 2,987, forward strand.
CCGAGCAGCTCTAAATGCGTGCCACGCTCTACTATCTGACCATGCTCCATAACCAAAATTTGATCTGCATGAATAACCGTAGAAAGGCGATGTGCAATGATTAAGGTAGTGCGGTTTTTTGCCAGACTGAGCAACTCCTCTTGAAATGCGCGCTCAGTTTTAGAGTCTAGTGCTGAAGTGGCTTCATCGAAAATTAGCATAGATGGCTTCTTAAGCAAAGTACGGGCAATCGCAACGCGTTGCTTTTCGCCGCCCGATAACTTCAAGCCACGCTCACCAACCTGCGTCTCATATCCATCTGGTAAGCGTTTAATAAAACTATCAATCTGCGCGGCCCTAGCTGCCTCATGCACCTCTTCAATAGAGGCCTTAGGATCACCATAAGCGATGTTATAGCCAATAGTGTCATTAAATAAAACTGTGTCCTGAGGAACAATACCAATTGCTTTACGTAAGCTTGCTTGCGTCACGTCTTGAATATTTTGCTCGTCAATCAATATCTTTCCAGATTGCACATCGTAGAAACGGAACAATAGGCGAGCTAAAGTACTTTTTCCACCGCCACTTTGCCCAACTACCGCTGTAATAGTTCCTGCTGGAATATGAAAGCTCACATCTTTTAATATTTCGCGCTTGGCATCATAGTGAAAGGAGACATTTTCAAACCGTACATCTGGCCCGTCACCATGGTTGTCAATATGTAATGGTTTTGCATGTGCTGAGTCGGCAATTTCTTTTTCGGTATTGAGTATAGAAAACATCCGATCCATATCGGTCAATGACTGTTTAATTTCTCGATAAATCACTCCTAGAAAATTCAGGGGAATATAGAGTTGAATCATTAAGGTATTCACCAAGACTAGATCACCCAAGGTCATCGTGCCTTCAACCACGCCCAGTGTGGCACGCCATAGAATCATGACAAGGCCAATAGCAATAATGGTTTGTTGACCTAGATTTAATAAAGCTAGTGATTTTTGAGACTTCACTGCGGCTACTTGATAGCGCGCTAGATTCTCGTCGTAACGCCCAGCCTCAAAAGCCTCATTACCAAAATATTTGACAGTCTCAAAATTCAATAAAGAATCAATCGCCTTTTGATTCGCCTTCGAATCCATATCATTCATAGTGCGGCGAAAGTGTGTGCGCCATTCGGTAACCACTACCGTAAAACCAATATATAAAACTAATGCAGCAAAGGTAATAGAGGCAAACCAAATATCGTATGAGTAAGCGAAATAACCCAATACCAAGCAGAACTCAATTAAGGTTGGCAGGATGCTATAAAGCGAATAGGAGATAAGAGACTGAATGCCTCGAGTGCCACGTTCAATATCTCTACTCACTCCGCCAGTTTGTCTTGCCAGATGAAAACTCAGAGCAAGAGAATGTAGGTGCTCAAAAACCTGTAGGGCAACCTTACGAACGGCGTTTTGGGTAACGCGTGCAAAAAGTGATTCTCGCAACTCAGTAAAAAGAGATGCTGAAATTCTGAGTAGGCCATAAGCCAAAATTAAACCCGCTGGCACCACGAGTAAAGCTTGCGGAGAATTGGCTTTGATATTTAAAGCATCAATCAACTGCTTCATCAAAATAGGAATACCTAAATTGGCTACTTTTGCTGCAATTAAGCAACTGAGCGCAATGGCAACCCTAAATTTGTATTCCAGTAAGTAAGGCAGTAAATCACGAATGACTTTCCAGTCATTGCTTTGCGAGGGTTTTGAATTTGCACCTGAATGGTGGTGCCCCGATGTATGTCTCATCGCTCTATCTTAGTCACTTATCTATTGACGTGCTGAGAACAATTGCAATATTGCTTCACCATTGCTGGGAGAAAAACATTTTTCTGCAGCTTGCAGATAAGGCAACCATTGATAGGCTACATGCTCTCTTGGAGCTAAAGTGATAGCGATGTCGTTGGGCACTTCCAAAGAAAACCAGTGCTCAATATTTCTTACGATGCCAGGCGCATAACGATGACGCCACTGCGGGTAGATCTCATATTCGATTTGATGCTGCATATCGTTAAAGAAGCCAGTAGGCAAGGATGAAATATCAATACCCGTCTCCTCCAAGACTTCACGTGCTGCAGCTAAAGCGAAGTCCTCATCGGGCGAGTCAAGGCTACCGGTCACTGATTGCCAAAAATCGGCTTTATCTGCTCGCTCTATTAGCAAGACCTTCCCATTCGTTTTGTAGATCACTACTAAAACAGAAATGGGAATTTTCAAGATACTTTAAGTGCCGTTCCAATTAAGCGGCAGGAGCAGCTTGGCGCAAACGAATATGCAACTCCTTCAATTGGCGCTCATCAACCGGGCTAGGTGCTTGAGTTAACAAGCACTGCGCACGTTGTGTTTTAGGGAAAGCAATCACATCACGGATCGATTCGGCACCGGTCATCATGGTCACAATGCGATCTAATCCAAAAGCAATACCACCATGTGGAGGCGCGCCATACTGTAGAGCATCTAATAAGAAACCAAACTTCGCTTGAGCTTCTTCAGCCCCAATTTTCAATGCGCGGAATACCTGACTTTGCACAGCCTCTTGGTGAATACGAACAGATCCCCCACCAATTTCACTACCATTGAGGACCATGTCATAGGCCTTAGCCAAGCACTTACCTGGATCGGTCTGAAGATACTGCATATGTTCATCTTTAGGGCTGGTGAATGGATGATGGCAAGCAACCCAACGCGCATCACCTTCATCGTAATCAAACATTGGAAAATCTACTACCCATAATGGCTTCCAGCCCTCAGTAAAGAGACCGTGCTCCTTACCCCAAACAGAATGACCAATCTTCAAGCGCAAATTACCCATTGCATCATTGGCAACTTTTTCTTTATCAGCGCCGAAGAAAATAATGTCGCCATCTTTTGCGCCAGTGCGCTTTAAGATACCCTCAATCGCTGCATCATGTAAATTCTTCACGATGGGTGACTGCAGACCATTGCGACCCTCTGCAATGGAATTGACTTTAATCCAGGCCAAACCTTTAGCGCCATAGATGGCAACAAACTGGGTGTAGTCATCAATCTCACTGCGACTGATTTCAGCGCCGCCTGGAACACATAATCCCACTACGCGACCACCCTCTTGATTGGCTGCGCCAGAGAAGACTTTGAAATCCACATCCTTCATTAAGTCGGTTAACTCAGTAAATTCAAAATTCACGCGTAGATCTGGTTTGTCAGAGCCAAAGCGGGCCATACCTTCAGAGTAAGGCATGGTTGGGAATGGATTTGGTAACTCGACATTCATAGTGATCTTGAAAATATGACGGATCATGTTTTCAAATAAATCTCGAATCTCTATCTCATCTAAAAAAGCAGTTTCACAGTCGATCTGCGTAAATTCTGGCTGACGATCTGCACGCAAATCTTCATCACGGAAACATTTTGTAATTTGATAGTAGCGATCAAAGCCGGCCACCATTAAAAGCTGCTTAAACAACTGGGGGGATTGGGGCAAAGCAAAGAATTGGCCATCATGCACACGGGAAGGTACTAGGTAATCGCGAGCGCCCTCAGGGGTGCTCTTTGTCAGCATCGGCGTTTCAATATCAATAAAGCCTGCAGCGTCTAAATAACGGCGACACTCCATGGCCACGTTGTAACGCAAACGTAAATTCTTTTGCATCTGCGGACGACGTAAGTCTAAGACACGGTGGGTTAAACGGGTAGTCTCCGATAAATTCTCATCATCTAATTGAAATGGCGGAGTAATCGAAGCATTGAGAATCACCATGCTATGACATAACACTTCCACCTTGCCACTCATAAGATCATTGTTCTCAGTGCCAGCAGGGCGCGCACGTACTAAGCCTTTGATCTGAATGCAGAACTCATTGCGCACCTGCTCAGCTAAAGCAAACATTTCTGGGCGGTCTGGATCACAGACGATTTGTACAAAACCTTGGTGATCACGTAAATCAATAAAGATTACACCACCATGGTCACGGCGGCGGTTAACCCATCCAGAGAGGGTCACTTCTTTACCAATAAGTGAATCGGTTACCTGGCCGCAGGTATGGCTTCGCATCGACATAACAATTTCCTATAATTCAATCATGATTGGATGACTGAATAGCAGTCAATCCAGTTGGGCTTGTAGGGGGTACAGACCCCATAGAGACAATATGTTTAAGCGCTTCTTCAACGCTCATATCCAATTCAATCGTTTGCGCACGTGGCACGATCATAAAAAAACCGGATGTAGGGTTTGGTGTAGTGGGCAAAAATACGTTGACATAGTCTTCGCCCAATTTTGCAGTCACTTCCTTGGCAGGTATCCCCGTCTGAAATGCAATTACCCAAGAATCAGCATGGGGATAGCGAATCAACAGCGCCTTACTAAAAGCTTGGCCACTGCCGGAAAATAAGGTGGACGACACTTGCTGAACGCTGGAGTAAATAGATCGCACGATTGGAATGCGGCCCATCAGCCCATCCCACACCTTCATCCACCATTGGCCAGCATAACTAATCGCAAGAAGACCGGTTAGCATGATGACCAACACCACAATCAGAATGCCAACGCCAGGCAATTCACGAAAATGCTGCAAATCACCTGCAAACTGATTGGGGAAGACCGCAATGATGGCATGCATTACCGAGCCAAAAACACCGTCAAGCAAACCTAAGCCCCATGCAATCACCCAAATGGTGATGGACATTGGAGCCCAAACGAGGATGCCAGCGATAAAGTATTTTTTCATGTGTTTGTATTTTGCCTAACTGGCTATTTTAGCGGTATAGGCCAATACCAGCGAAAGACTAATAAATACCTAGGTTAATAATCAATATTCCAAGCAAGAAGCCCCCGGCAAAGAGTAATGCTCCCGTTAAGAGCCGGTGTGTGCGCCTTTCTTCTTGCAAAAGGGCTTTTAAGACCTCTAACTCGTGGTTTTGATCTTTTTTCAGACTATGACTTTGGCTGTGTGCCAAACTTTCCGCTATCAGGCGAGGCAAAGTTGGCAATATTTTTGCCCATGATGGTGCTTCTGCCTTGAGGCCATCAATCAACCCGCGCCATCCCAATTGCTCACTAATCCACTTTTCCAGAATTGGCTTGGCAGTTTTCCAGAGATCTAAATCTGGATCCAACTGACGAGCAAGTCCTTCCACATTCAACAAGGTCTTTTGCAACAAGGTAAGTTGAGGTTGAATCTCCACCTTAAAGCGACGGGAAGTTTGGAATAAGCGCATTAAGACCAAGCCCAATGAAATTTCCTTGAGTGGGCGATCAAAATATGGCTCACATACCGAACGCACCGCACCTTCTAGTTCTTCTACACGTGTATTTGCAGGCACCCAACCGGATTCAATGTGAAGCTCGGCAACCCGTCGGTAATCTCGATTAAAGAAGGCTAGGAAATTGAGTGCTAGGTAATTTTTATCAGACTCACTTAATGCCCCCACAATACCAAAATCAAGGGAAATGAAGCGGCCAAAAGTTTCTGGCTCTAAGCTAATCATGATATTTCCCGGATGCATATCTGCATGGAAAAAGCCATATTCAAATACTTGAGTGAAAAAGATCTCTACGCCATCTGCTGCCAACTTCTTAAAATCAACCCCAGCTGCACGCAACTCCTCATAGCGCCCAATAGAAATGCCATTCATTCTCTCCATCACGATGACATTGGTATGACACAAGTCCCAATACATCTCTGGGATCATGAGTTTTTTAGAGTCCACAAAATAGCGACGTAACTGACTGGCATTGGCAGCCTCACGCATCAAATCTAACTCATCATGTAAATAAGTATCAAACTCTGCAACGTTCTCACGGGGCTTTAAACGACGACCATCTTCCGATAATTTCTCAATGATTTTTGCCAAGTCATACATCAAGGCGAGATCGCCCTCAATGACGGGAAGGATGCCTGGGCGTAAAACTTTAATCGCAACTGCACGCTGATTCCATTCAGGATGTTTATCTGTTGCACGCAAAATTCCAAAGTGGACCTGTGCCACAGAGGCACTAGCTACGGGGGTTGCATCAAAACTCACAAAGACTTCTTCAATAGATTGGCCAAGCGCTTTTTCAATTAAACGACGTGACTCTTCATTTGAGAAAGGAGGTACCTGATCTTGGAGCTTGGCTAATTCATTGGCAATATCTTCTGGCAATAAATCCCGACGTGTAGAAAGGACCTGACCAAACTTCACAAAAATCGGACCAAGCGCTTCTAAGGTCAAACGAATACGCACGCCTCTTGGCAAATGGGATCCTGGTGAAGTCCAACACAAAATAGACAATAGGCCTCTTCGTAATCCGGGCCTCAAGTTATCGCGCAATAAAGGGAGCAGACCAAAACGCCATGCAGTAAAGAAGATATAAAAGAGGCGGGCTAGTCTACGCACGATTTATTTAGCCTTTTGCTCTAGTAATTGAATGCGCTTTTCCATGCGATCCACACCGTCGCGCAATTCATTTAACTGGATCTTGCGAATCATGAAATCTCTTTTGTTTAATAGCACTTGTTTTTCTTCGCTGACATAATCAATCACATTACTCAATAAGTCACTTGCTGCAGCCTTGCTTGCGGAGACGAATTTTTTACCCTGTCGGACTGCAAAGTTGGCTGGCGCATCACCCACTAAACGCGCTAAATCTTCTTCATATTCCCATCGTACTTGTCCAGCCAAACGCCCCAATAATTGAGCGAGATCTGCATCGCCCGTTATTTTGACTGCTTTAAAAGCTTGTTCACGCAAATTCCCTGAGCTACCAACAAGATCACTGAGCGCTTTTGCAGAAATATCCAAAATTAAAGTAGGATGCTCTAGCGCTGAAGATGCCTTCAATAGACCATCTGGTGTGAGCTCAAAACCGAGATCGCCAACCGGCAATTTCAACAAAATGGTCTTACTCGCATGCTTAGCTAACTCAGTCATCGCCCAAGGCTCACTCGATAGGACGTGATTAATACCTCTCGAGACTGTGCTAGCTGCGATGGTATGGGTAGTAGGAGAAACGGTGCTCATAAGTGTAAAAAACCCGCACAAGTGCGGGTTTCCATTGGAAAGTACCTCAAGCTTAAACTAACTGCTGGATACCCGCCAGTACCCAACCCCCTGGGCCTTCAACTGGCTTACTCAAATTCCAGATTTCGGAGAACGGATTAGCTGGAACGCCTGCCTGCTCAGAAATCAAGCCAGTGAACTCGACGCTGCAGTAATAAAGGCCACCGGTTGTTTCAATACCGATCAGACGGGCATTGACCGAGACAACATCAGTGCGGTTACTAGCATCTGTACGACCCGCCAAATCTTGTGAAATAGTGGCAAACATCTCTGGAGTCGTATATTCGCGCAAAGCGGCTAAATCACCCTGATCCCATACCTTTTGAAGAGAAACAAAGTATTGTTTTGCATTCTCCAAAAAGGCGTACTCATCAAAGCCGGGAGGCAATGTAGAGTTAAATGGCTCTGGCTCAACACTAGTGCCACCGAACGCATTGGCTGCCGGCGTAAAAGCGGGCTCCTGCCTTGCTTGATCCAAGTTAGCGCGTTGCATCCCTTGCGAAGGAACATTAGGGGTACGGCCTGCGCCGGATAAAGCAGGCAACAACCTTCTAATCACAAACATAATTGCAAAGCCAGCTAAAGCGGCGATTAGCAAGCCTGTGATTAAAGAGGATGCGCCCTCTCCCATCCCAAAATGGGATAAAAGATATCCAATGCCAAGGCCTGCTGCTAAGCCGCCCAAAATTCCCCCCATGCCACCGAAGCGACTGGGTGCCGGAGCTTGGGGTGCTGGTGCTGGAGCGGCTGGTTGGGCTTGCTGTGCAGGTTTTTGAACAGGTGCAGCCTGCTTTTGCATAGGGGCGCTAGGCGCTCTGCCCATACTCTTGCCACCACCCAGGCGGGCAGCTTCAACATGCCCCATGGAAGCAAATAACAAACTCAGACTCAATACCACTGCTTTGCAAAAATGCTTATTCATAATTTTTATCCCTTATATAACTGCTGTACTACTGTAATTCCGAACCAATACTAAAGCTACACAATTGTCAGTATTTAATACCAATATGTAATGCAACGATACCCCCAGTCATTCTATGGGTTTCTACCTCATCAAATCCCGCTCCCAACATAATGTCTTTAAGCGCATCTGCATCTGGATGCATACGGATAGATTCTGCCAAATACCGATAGCTTTCAGAGTCTTGGGCAATCTTTTCGCCCAACCAAGGCAGCACCTTAAATGAGTACACATCGTAAATAGGCTGTAAAAACGCATCCGGTTTAGAAAACTCCAAAACGAGAACGCGGCCACCTGGCTTAATTACACGGCACATTTCGTTTAGTGCCACATCCTTGTGCGTCATATTGCGTAAACCAAATGCCACCGTGACCACGTCAAAATGATTGGCAGGAAAAGGTATTTTTTCTGCGTCAAACTGTACACAAGGCAAAGCTAGACCCTGATCCAATAGACGATCTCGGCCTACCCCCAGCATAGAAGCGTTGATATCACTTAACCACACTTGTGCATCAGAGTTTTTGCCCCAGTCAGCTGCCCGTGCAAATGCAGCGGCTAAATCTCCAGTACCGCCAGCAATGTCCAAAACTTTTTGACCAGGGCGTACTTGGGCACGAGCGATGGTTATTTTCTTCCAAAGGCGATGCAAGCCAAATGACATGAAGTCATTCATCACATCGTATTTACTAGCGACCGAATGAAATACTTCGGCAACTTTGCCTGCCTTCTCAGCTTCATCAACGCTTTGATAGCCGAAATGGGTTTTAGTCATGAGCCTCTTCTTTACTTAAATGGGACATATTTTCATATTTAGTGGCTAGCACAGCCATGGCTACCAGCAGCAATCATCGGAGCATCGCGATCAAGACCAGCAGCAGCTAATCGATCTAAATGCGCTTGCCATAATTGCTCTTGGTTTTCACATAAGTATTGCAAGAAATCCCAAGAATACAAACCGGAGTCATGACCATCAGAAAATGAGGGCTTCAAAGCGTAATGGCCTACAGGCTCAAGGTTGGCAATCAGCACATCTCGCTTGCCAGTTTGCAATGTCTCTTGCCCGGGGCCGTGTCCCTGCACTTCGGCAGATGGGGAGAGTACTCGTAAAAACTCAAACGGCAAACGATAGGTATTACCATTCTCATAACCCAGCTCAAGAACCTTGGACTGCTGGTGAACAACCACATTAGTTGGAATCATTAAACCAATACCCTTTCAATTCCACCCTGGTTTGCTTTGGCTACATAGTCTTGCATCCAATTTTCACCTAGTATTTTTTGCGCCATCTCTACAACAATATAATCCGCAGTAGTGCCGCTATCGGCATCAAAGCGCGTTAAGCCTTGCAAACAAGATGGGCAGCTGGTGAGCACTTTAATCTCACCGGTAAAGTCGCCTTTACGTAATTCATTGGCCCCTTTCTCCATTTCAATCTGCTTGCGAAAGCGCACTTGGGTCGATATATCTGGACGCGTTACTGCCAACGTTCCGGACTCACCACAGCAACGATCATTTTTCAAAATCGGCTTGCCATCTTCTTGCGTAATGAGTTCATTGACTGTTTTCATAGGATCTTGCAGCTTCATCGGTGAATGACATGGATCGTGATACATGTATTTCACGCCAGCAACACCAGAAAGCTTCAGACCCTTCTCAAGCAAGTATTCATGAATATCAATAATTCGGCATCCAGGGAAGATCTGCTCAAACTGATAACCAGCCAACTGGTCATAACAAGTACCGCAAGAAACCACCACTGTCTTAATGTCTAAGTAATTCAAAGTATTGGCTACACGGTGAAAGAGAACCCGGTTATCGGTAATCATCTTCTCCGCTTTATCAAAGTCACCATTGCCACGCTGGGGATAGCCGCAACATAAATAACCTGGAGGCAATACGGTTTGCACACCGACATTCCACAACATGGCTTGTGTCGCTAAGCCGACTTGTGAGAACAAGCGCTCAGATCCACAACCCGGGAAATAAAATACAGCCTCAGTATCTGCGGTAGTCGTTTTTGGATCACGAATAATAGGGACGTAGTTGGCATCTTCAATATCCAACAAAGCGCGAGCAGTCTTCTTAGGTAAGTTACCAGGCATCTTTTTATTCACAAAGAAAATGACTTGTTCTTTTATGCCCGGTTTATTCACCGTCGCAGGTGGGTGTGCAGTTTGCTTACGCGCTAGCTTACGGAACACATCATTCCCCAGTCGCTGTAATTTATAGCCCCAACCTATCATGACTTTGCGAGTCAGATTAATCGTCTCTGGACTGGTTGCATTTAAGAAAAACATGGATGCGGCAGTGCCAGGATTAAACCGTTGCTGCCCCATCTTGCGTAATAAATTACGCATATTCATACTCACATCACCAAAGTCAATATTAACTGGGCATGGTGTTAAACATTTATGACAGACTGTGCAATGCGCCGCAACATCATCAAACATCTCCCAATGGCGAATCGAGATGCCGCGACGAGTTTGCTCTTCATATAAGAATGCTTCAATTAACAAAGACGTTGCCAAAATTTTGTCGCGCGGGCTATAGAGTAAATTTGCACGGGGGACATGGGTAGCACAAACGGGTTTGCACTTGCCACAACGCAAGCAATCTTTAATGCTATCAGCAATCGCACCGATATCACTTTGCTGCATGATGATGGACTCATGCCCCATCAAGCCAAAACTGGGCGTATAAGCCATGCTAAGGTTGGCGTTAGGCATCAGCTTGCCTTTATTAAAGCGCCCTTCTGGGTCAATACGATTCTTATAACTACGAAAATCTTTTAACTCTTCTTCAGTGAGATATTCAAGTTTGGTGATACCAATACCATGTTCGCCAGAGATCACGCCATCCAATGAGCGCGCCAACTTCATAATTCTGTCTACGGCGTGATGTGCATCTTGTAGCATCTCATAGTCATCAGAATTTACCGGGATATTCGTGTGTACATTACCGTCACCTGCATGCATATGCAAAGCAACAAAAACACGCTTACGTAATATCTGCTTATGAATCGCCTCTAACTCATTAAGGATGGGCTCAAAAGCCAGACCCCCAAATATGATTCGCAATTCAGCACGGATTTCTTCTTTCCAAGAAGCGCGTAAATTGTAATTCTGAAGATTTGGAAAATGGATATCCATCTGTGTTAGCCACTGGGACCAACGCGTGCGAACCTGGTCAATTAATTCCAAAGCTTGCTGAACACGATCGCCCAAAATCTCCGCCATCGGAATTTCATAATCATCTTCTGACTTACCTAAAGGCAAGGCGCCTTTTCTTAAAAATAATTCAAGACCTGCCAGTACTTGTAATTTATTTTTGAGAGAAAGCTCAATATTGATTCGTTCTATGCCGTCGGTGTACTCACCCATCCGCGGCAATGGAATGACCACGTCTTCATTAATCTTAAATGCATTCGTGTGGCGAGCAATGGCTGCTGTACGCGCACGATCCAACCAAAACTTCTTACGCGCTTCTGCGCTAACAGCAACAAAGCCTTCACCGACACGCAAGTTGGCCATACGAACGACTTCGCTAGTGGCAGCAGCAACCGCCTCTTCATTATCACCAGCGATATCGCCAATGAGAACCATCTTTGGCAAGCTATTGCGCTTGGACTTAGTGGAATAGCCAACCGCCCTTAAGTAGCGATCATCTAAATGCTCCAGACCAGCCAAGATTGGACCGCCATCTTTGCTTAAACCATCGAGGTAAGCCTTAATTTCAACAATGCTCGGAATGGCTTCCCGTGCCTGACCAAAGAACTCCAAACACACGGTACGCATGTACTTAGGCATGCGATGCAATATCCAAGTTGCACTAGTGATCAAGCCATCGCAACCTTCTTTTTGAACGCCCGGTAAACCCGACAAAAACTTATCAGTCACATCCTTACCTAAGCCTTCTTTACGAAAGCGCCTACCCTCTACCTCGAGTATTTCTTTTTTGAGAATGCGTTCGCCAGGCTCACTTAAACCATCGGACCAAGTTAACTGAAAACGTACCTTTTCTGCTACGTGAATTTTTCCAAGATTATGGTCAAGTCGCTCAACATCCAACCAATTACCATCAGGATCGACCATGCGCCAGCTAGCTAAGTTATCGAGCGCTGTTCCCCAGAGAACGGCTTTCTTTCCACCGGCATTCATGGCAATATTGCCTCCGATACAACTTGCATCAGCAGAAGTTGGATCTACCGCAAACACTAGGCCAGCGCGCTCTGCAGCGTCAGACACACGTCGCGTCACTACCCCCGCACCAGTGAAGATAGTGGATACCTCATGGTCCACTCCAGGCAAGCGCTTACTTTTTACGCCGTCAATTTGCTCAAGCTTTTCAGTATTGATGACTGCTGACATGGCATACAAAGGGATCGCACCACCGGTATAACCCGTGCCACCCCCACGTGGAATAATTGTCAGCCCCAACTCAACACAAGCCTTTACCAAGCCTGGTATCTCCGATTCATAGTCGGGCTTGAGAACAACGAGTGGAAATTCCACACGCCAATCGGTTGCATCGGTCACATGAGCAGCGCGTGAGACCCCATCAAAACAAATATTATCTAAAGCAGTATGACGGCCCAACTCTTTGCGAGCTCGCTTACGAATTTGCTCTACTTCTTTAAAACCGTTCTCGAAACTCTCGACTGCACGATGGGCAGCATTCAAGAGAATTTCAACTTGTTCAGCAGAATCCCCACTGGAACGTTTTTTAACCTCACCTAAGCGATGCCATAAAGCATCGACCAGTAGTTGACGGCGATTGGCGTTATCTAAAAGGTCATCTTGCAAAAAAGGGTTGCGCTGAACGACCCAAATATCCCCGAGCACCTCAAATAACATCCGAGCAGAACGACCTGTACGGCGAACACCACGCAGGTCATTGAGTACGCGCCACGACTCCTCACCCAAGAGGCGAATCACGATTTCTCGATCGGAAAAAGAGGTGTAGTTGTAAGGAATTTCACGCAGACGGGGCGAGCCCGCCTCGGCGTCCAACAACTGATTCAAAGCTAATGGTGCGTTCATAGCGTCATATTTGATAAATATGCATTTTAATTGAGGGATCTTGATATTGGCAGGAATCTAGAAAAGATGTCGGCTAAAGGGATAAACCCTTGCAAATCTAAGGGCTTAGAGCCCATCCGTGGTACGCTCATCGGATGGCAACGAACTATTTAAAGAAAATTTTATCGGCCCGAGTCTATGACGTGGCCAGAGAAACTGAGCTCCAGTTAGCCCCCGAACTCACTCAGCGTTTAGGGAATCAGGTTTTACTCAAAAGGGAAGATAACCAGCCGGTTTTCTCCTTCAAATTGCGGGGTGCCTATAACAAAATGGCCCATTTACCCCCAGAAGCCCTAAAACGCGGGGTAATAGCAGCTTCAGCTGGCAACCACGCTCAAGGGGTAGCGCTGTCGGCAGCCAAAATGAAATGCAAAGCCGTCATCGTAATGCCGCTCACCACCCCCAGCGTCAAGATTGATGCCGTAAAAGCCCGTGGTGGCTCCTGGGTGGAGATTATCCTGCATGGTGAGTCCTACAGTGATGCCTTTAAATACTCTGAGCTCTTAGAGAAAAAACGGGGGCTGACCTTTGTTCATCCCTTTGATGATCCAGATGTTATTGCGGGACAAGGTACCATCGCTCAGGAAATATTTCAGCAATATCAAGAGCCTATAGATGCAATCTTTGTAGCCATCGGTGGCGGTGGCCTCATTGCAGGCATTGGCGAATACGTCAAGGCAGTAAGCCCAAAGACCAAAGTCATTGGCGTGCAATCCGTTGATTCTGATGCTATGAGAAGATCGCTTGAGGCTAATAAACGCATCGAAATGAAAGACGTTGGGCTCTTTTCTGATGGCACCGCTGTGAAGCTGGTTGGTAAAGAGACCTTCCGAATCTGTAAACGCGTGGTGGATGACATCATCACCGTCGATACCGATGAAATATGCGCCGCAATTAACGACGTCTTTACCGATACCCGCAGCATCCTTGAGCCTGCTGGCGCCCTTGCCATTGCAGGCATGAAGAAGTATGTAGAAAAACATCGCATCAAAAAGAAAACTTTGGTGGCCATTGCTTGTGGTGCCAATATGAATTTCAGTCGTTTGCGTTTTGTCGCTGAGCGTGCTGATGTTGGTGAATTCCGCGAAGCCGTCTTTGCCGTCACAATTCCAGAAGAACGGGGCTCCTTTAGACGCTTTTGTGAATTACTCGGCAATCGCAATGTCACTGAATTTAACTACCGCATCGCTGACCAAAGTGAAGCGCATATCTTTGTAGGTATTGGCACTCAGAAAGCTGCTGACAGCACTAATATTGCCAAACATTTCCGTAAAGCAAAGTTTGCAACGATTGACCTCACGCATGATGAGTTAGCCAAGTCACACCTTCGTCACATGGTGGGCGGTAGATCCGCACTAGCTCAAGATGAACTCTTGTATCGCTTTGAATTCCCAGAGCGCCCAGGTGCGCTGATGAAGTTCTTAACCAGTATGGCACCCAATTGGAATATCAGCCTGTTCCACTACCGCAACCATGGCGCTGACTATGGTCGCATCCTGGTAGGTATTCAGGTGCCCAAGAATGAGCAAAAGAAATTTCAACATTTCTTAGCTTCACTCGGCTATCCCCATTGGAATGAAACCGATAATCCAGCCTATCGTCTCTTCCTCAAATAAGATGTCCTACACACTCACCGGAAAACTCGTTGTCGCGATTTCATCTCGCGCCCTGTTTGATTTTGAAGAAGAGAATCGCATCTTCGAATCCACCGATGACAGTGCTTATATGAAGTTGCAACTTGATCGTCTTGGTATTGCAGCGCAAACTGGGGTGGCTTTTCCTCTAGTTAAAAAGTTGTTGGCCTTTAATGAGGAAGGTGAACAACGCGTAGAAGTAGTCATTCTTTCTCGCAATGATCCTGTCAGTGGTCTGCGCGTATTCCGCTCTGCCGTACATCATGGCCTGCATTTAGAGCGCGGTGTATTTACCAGAGGTCGGCCTCCCTATCACTATCTCCGATCCTTGCACGCCAACCTCTTCTTGTCAGCAAATGAAGATGATGTGCGCGCAACGATTGATGCCGGCTTTCCAGCGGCTCGTGTCTACCCTGAATCGAGTAAAACAGCCGAATCTCACCCCAATGAAATTCGCATTGCCTTTGACGGAGATGCCGTCCTCTTTTCGGACGAAGCAGAACAGGTATTTCAGAATAAAGGTTTAGAAGCGTTTGTAGATCATGAAAGTAAGAACGTAGCTATTCCATTGCCGCCCGGCCCATTTAAACCATTGCTAGAAGCCTTGCATCGCCTGCAACGCTCCACCAGTGAAACGGGAATGCGCATTCGTACTGCCTTGGTGACTGCCCGCTCTGCACCAGCACATGAGCGCGCGATTCGCACGCTCATGGCTTGGGGTATTGATGTGGATGAAGCCATGTTTCTCGGTGGCCTGTCCAAAAGTGAATTTCTCCGTGAGTTCGAGCCTGACTTTTTCTTTGATGATCAAACCGGTCACTGCCAATCTGCAGCATCTGTTGCACCTACTGGTCACGTCGTATCTGGTGTATCCAATAGACCTAAAAATTAGTGAATGCAATGGCTACATTACCACTTGGGCAACAATCGAACTATCCAAATCAATACGATCCGAGTCTTCTATTTCCGATTCCAAGATCTGATAACCGATTAAAGTTGGGTCTCAAAGAGGGTCAAGCCTTACCGTTTGTCGGTGTAGATATATGGAACGCTTTTGAGTTGAGCTGGCTCAATCAAAAAGGCAAACCCCAAATTGCCTTAGCGGAATTTCAAGTTCCAGCCGATTCACTAAACATGATTGAATCCAAGTCCCTCAAACTCTATCTTAATAGCTTAAATAGCACTCGCTTTGAAAGTGAAGATGAAGTGCGCAATCGATTAACAATGGACTTATCCGCAGTAGCTGGCAGCAAGATTAGCGCGCGCATTAACCCAATAGAGCTTGTAGCTAAAAAAGGTATACAAGAAATGAGTGGGGTATTAATGGATCGACTCGATATCGAGATTGACCCCAGCTTACCTGCCGATCCTAATCTGCTTCAGGTGAATGAATCTTTCGGTCTTATCGAGCAATGCCTCGTCTCACATTTACTCAAATCGAACTGTCCTGTCACCGGCCAACCTGATTGGGCTAGCGTTCAAATCCGATATCAAGGGCGTCCTATTTTGGAGGAGGGCTTACTACGTTATCTCATTGGATTTAGACAGCTCGGTGAGTTTCATGAGCATTGTGTTGAAACGATTTTTTGTGACATAAAACGTCAATGTAAGCCTGAGAAATTATCAGTCTATGCGCGCTATACCAGGCGTGGCGGATTAGATATCAACCCTTTCCGTACGGATCACAATTCAGCTTGGCCCGAAAACACGCGTCACTCTAGGCAATAAAAAACCCCTTGTAGAAAACTCTAAAAGGGGTTTTGCTTACTGCCGCTTTAAATCATTACTTAGAATGGAATGTCATCGTCCATTGCGCCAAGGGAGGCAGCATTAGAAGATGCTGGAGCGGATTGCTCAGCCGGCTTTGAGCGACTATAGCTTTCGCCACCATCACCACTTCCGCCTACTGGCTTGCCACCTAACATTTGCATTGTTTCAGCAACGATCTCGGTGGAATACTTTTCTTGGCCACTAGCATCTGTCCATTTGCGGGTACGCAAACGCCCCTCAACATACACTTGTGAACCTTTTTTAAGGTACTGACCTGCGATCTCAGCTAACTTACCAAAGAATGCAACACGGTGCCATTCTGTGGTTTCTTTCATTTCGCCAGACTGCTTGTCTTTGTAACGATCTGATGTCGCTACTGAAATATTGGTTACAGCGTCGCCGCTTGGCATGTAACGTGTCTCTGGGTCGCGCCCAACGTTACCTACGATGATGACTTTATTTACCGAAGCCATGTTGTCTCCCGAAGAAAAATGATGGTGTGAATTAAATGTAAAGTAAAACTACGGCTATGCCTTTGCTGCTACATCCTTTGAATCTATTACCTTCGCAGGCAATTCGCGCATCGACCATGCAATTATAAGCCAGCATAAAAGGAGTACAGCACCCATTGCAAAAACTGATAAATCACCATGGCTATCCATCAGCCAACCCCCTATTACAGCGCCTGTAAACAAGCCAATGGACTGGGTGGTGTTGTAAACACCTAGGGCGGTACCCTTAGATTCTTTGGCAAATCGAGAAACCAATGAGGGTTGCAATGCCTCTAGTAAGTTAAATCCGACGAAATAGATCAGCAAGGCTGCAGCTATCCATATCACTGACGTCGCTTTAGTAAAGACAAACTCTGCCACTAAAAGCAATCCGATAGCGAGCAATAAGACAGAGCGCAGTTGCTGCTTCTTTTCCCCAAAAATCAGCACTGGCGCCATCAATACAAATGAGAGCAACACCACTGGAAGGTAAACCTGCCAGTGTGATGCCAGCGGCAAACCAGCCTGCTCTAACAAACGAGGTACCACCAAGAACATGGCCACCTGAGTGGCATGCAGTACAAACACCCCAGCATTTAAGCGCATCAGTTCAGGGCGAAAAAAGACATCCTTCAAAGTCGCCTGCTGTACTTTAGCCTCGGGCTTAGTTGTAGGTAGAACGTAGTAGGTCACGAACATGGCCAGGACGCCAAGGACTGCTAGAACCACAAAAATGCCGCTCAAACTAATGACGCGGTAAATAGGGGCAGCAATTACAAGAGATAAAGCAAAGGATAGGGCAATACTACCTCCCACTAAAGCCATGGCACGAGTGCGGACCTGCTCGCGAGTCAAGTCAGCGACCCAAGCGGAAATTGCCGCTGAAACGGCGCCAGCGCCCATCACGCCCCTGCCAATAGCAATCCAAAGTAGATCGTCCTGTGCGGCACAAATCAAAGCGCCAGCAATAAATAAGGATAGACCCCATAAAACCACTGGTTTTCGACCAATGCGGTCAGAAAGGCGCCCTAAAGGGATATAGAAACAGGCTTGGACAATATTGAAGATTCCTAGGGTCAGACCAACCCACAAAGCATGTTCCCCGCCCGGCAATCCACGGGCATGAATACTAAAAACGGGCAAAAGCAGAAAAAGGCCTAGCATGCGAAGGCCAAAGATGCCTGCTAAGGCCAGAGTGGAGCGAAGTTCAGAAGGATTCATGAGAAGGGGCTATATTAACAAGTTACGCTAAAAAATCATGAATAACGAAATTAAGATCCGCGGTGCGCGCACGCACAACCTGAAAAATATCAATCTAGACATTCCTAGAGAGAAGCTGGTCGTTCTGACAGGCTTATCTGGATCTGGCAAGAGCTCACTGGCTTTTGACACCTTGTATGCAGAGGGTCAGCGCCGCTATGTTGAATCACTTTCCGCTTATGCTCGTCAATTTTTACAGTTGATGGAAAAACCAGATGTCGATGTGATTGAAGGTTTATCGCCCGCTATTTCGATTGAACAAAAAGCCACTAGCCACAACCCCCGCTCGACTGTGGGTACGGTTACGGAAATTCATGATTACCTCCGCTTACTATTTGCACGCGCAGGTACACCCCATTGTCCAGACCACGACCTTCCCCTCGAAGCCCAAAGCGTTTCTCAAATGGTCGATACCGTTTTGGCAATGCCTGAAGATACCAAGCTGATGATCTTGGCTCCCGTCGTTAGCGAACGCAAGGGTGAATTTGTAGATCTCTTTGCCGATCTTCAGGCGCAAGGCTTTGTGCGCTTTCGTGTGCGCTCTGGTGGTGGCACAACTAATACCGCTAAAGCAGAAATCTTTGAAGTCGATCAATTACCCGAGCTAAAGAAAAACGATAAACATTCAATTGAAGTCGTTGTCGATCGAATTAAAGTACGTCCAGACATTACCCAACGTTTAGCAGAGTCTTTTGAAACCGCTCTACGCCTTGCTGATGGCAAAGCCATGATTGTGGATATGGATACAGGCAAAGAGATGATCTTCTCTAGTAAATTTGCTTGCCCTGTGTGCTCCTATTCATTGCAAGAGCTGGAGCCTCGACTCTTCTCATTTAATAACCCGATGGGTGCCTGCCCTTCGTGCGATGGTTTGGGTCATCAATCTTTCTTTGATCCCAAGCGCATTGTGGCGCACCCTGACTTATCTCTCGCATCGGGTGCAATCAAAGGCTGGGATCGGCGTAATCAGTTTTACTTTAAGCTGCTACAAACACTGGCAAAACATGGTGGCTTTGATGTAGAGAAGCCATTTGAGACCTTAAGCAAGAAGCAGCAAGATTTGATTCTGCTTGGCTCTGGAGATGTCACCATTCCATTTGAGTACATCAATGAGCGCGGCAAAAATAGTGTTCGCGAGCATGCCTTTGAAGGCATCGTCGCCAATTTTGAAAGACGTTACCGCGAAACTGACTCCGCAACGGTTCGTGAAGAACTATCTCGTTATCAAAATATGCAGATCTGCCCAGAATGCAATGGAAGTCGTCTGCGAAAAGAAGCGCGCTTCGTTAAGGTCGGCGATGGCAAACAATCCCGTGCGATTTATGAAATCAGCGCTCTACCCTTAAAAGAAGCTAAGGAATATTTTGAGGCTCTTGAACTCAAAGGTGCTAAACGAGAAATTGCTGACAAAATTGTTAAGGAAATTGGTTCGCGCTTACGATTCTTAAATGATGTGGGTTTGGACTATCTCTCATTAGAGCGCAGTGCAGATACTCTTTCTGGTGGCGAAGCACAACGGATTCGTTTGGCCTCACAGATTGGCTCTGGATTAACTGGAGTGATGTACGTATTAGATGAACCCTCCATCGGCTTACATCAACGCGACAACGATCGCTTAATCGGCACCCTCAAGCACTTACGTGATTTAGGTAATAGCGTTTTAGTCGTTGAGCATGATGAAGATATGATTCGCGCATCTGACTGGGTCATTGATATCGGCCCTGGTGCTGGAGTTCATGGCGGTGAAATTGTGGCCCAGGGTACTCCTGCAGAAGTAGAAGCAAATCCGAATTCACTCACAGGTGCTTATCTTTCTGGACGTGAATGTATTGCCGTTCCTGAGAAACGCATTCCGGTAAATGATCAATTTCTCGAGATTATTGGGGCACGCGGTAATAATTTGCAATCTGTTCATGCGCAAATTCCAGTCGGATTACTCACCTGCGTAACCGGTGTGTCGGGCTCTGGTAAATCTACGCTCATTAACGATACTTTGCACCACGCAGTCGCACATCATATCTATGGCTCTAATGCCGAACCAGCAGCGCATGATGCCATCAAAGGTTTGGAGCACTTTGACAAAGTAATTAGTGTGGATCAATCCCCCATTGGTAGAACGCCACGCTCTAATCCGGCAACTTACACCGGTTTATTTACCCCCATTAGAGAGCTCTTTTGCGGAGTGCCAGCTGCACGCGAACGAGGCTATGAAGCAGGTCGCTTCTCCTTTAACGTCAAGGGTGGTCGTTGCGATGCGTGTGAAGGTGACGGTGTACTGAAAGTAGAAATGCATTTCTTGCCAGATGTCTATGTTCCTTGCGATGTCTGTCATGGCAAACGCTACAACCGAGAAACCTTAGACATTCGCTACAAGGGCAAGAACATTCATGAGGTGCTGTCGATGACCATCGAGCAGGCTCATGAATTCTTTGAAGCAGTTCCGATCGTTAAACGCAAACTCAAAACCCTTCTAGACGTTGGTCTAGGCTATGTCAAATTAGGCCAAAGTGCCACCACCCTTTCTGGTGGCGAAGCACAACGCGTCAAACTATCTCTAGAACTCTCCAAACGCGATACCGGCAGAACCTTGTATATCTTGGATGAGCCCACTACCGGTTTGCATTTCCATGACATTCAACTATTGCTTACCGTTCTACAAACCCTAAAAAAACAGGGCAATACGATCGTCATCATCGAACACAATCTCGATGTAATTAAGACTGCTGACTGGATTATTGATTTGGGGCCAAAGGGTGGGGCTGGTGGCGGACAGATTATTGCTACCGGAACTCCAGAAGAAGTAGCCAAGAACGAGGCCAGCTTTACCGGCCACTACTTAGCGCCTCTTCTCACTCGCAAAGTGGTAGCTAGTAAAAAGAAAAGGTAGTCAGAGCAATTTAGATTCGGCCAAATCAGTCGCTTCTGAATTGCCTGAGAGTACCAAAATATCATTGGCCTGCAAGCGCAACTCTGGCGTGAGGTCGAGCTTCACATAATCTGCGCCGCCGATCTTACGTCGTACCGCCTGAACACTGACACCCTCATTCTCAAGATGTAGCTCTTCTAATGTTTTACCAATGCTGGCAGACTCTGGTAGCAAAGTAACTGAGTGCAGTCTCCAAGACTCATTAGACCCAAAGTCATCGTCCGCCGCCCCTCGGAAATATCCGCGTAACAAGCTATAACGCGCCTCGCGTGCGCTGGTAATCCGGCGCACTACTTTACGCATTGGCACGCCCATCATCAGCAGTACATGAGAGGCCATCATGAGACTTCCCTCAATTAATTCTGGGACAACCTCAGTAGCTCCAGCGGCGCGTAACTTCGTTAAGTCGGCATCATCTTTGGTTCGAACCAAAATGGTCATGCCTGGACGCATCCGCTCCACTTGGTGTAATACTTTTAAGCTTGCGGGAGTGTCAGCATATGTAATCACCACCGCCTTAGCTCTCGCTAAACCCGCAGCTCCTAAGTAATTCTCACGACTAGCATCGCCATACACTACGTTGTCGCCAGCTGCGGCAGCTTCTTTGACTCGGTCAGGATCCATATCCAAAGCAATGTAAGGAATCTTCTCCTGATCCAACATGCGAGCCAAGCTCTGACCTGATCGACCAAATCCACAAATCACTACATGGTTTTCAGTACGAACACTTTTTGCCGCCACCCTTGTCAATGCTAGCGACTGCAACAACCACTCATTACTAGAGAACCGCATCGCAATACGATCGCTATATTGGATTAAGAATGGCGCCCCAAACATGGAGAGCAGCATCGCAGCTAATACGGCTTGACTTAAAGCAGGGTCAATTAAATCGAGGCCATCAATTTGATTAAGCAACACAAAACCGAATTCACCTGCCTGCGCTAGACACAGTCCTGTGCGAATGGAAATGCCTGGGCTTGAGCCAAAGAGGCGCGATAACACCGCAATCAAACCGAACTTAAATATCAATGGACCAATTAGTAAGAGCAAAACTAGCATCCACTGTTCATGGATCACTTCAAAGTCAAGCAACATGCCTACGGTAATAAAGAAGAGGCCAAGCAATACATCGCGGAATGGTTTAACGTCCTCTTCCACTTGATGTCGATAAGGCGTTTCAGAAATTAACATTCCTGCAAGGAAGGCACCAAGTGCCAAGGACAAACCAAAATGCTCAGTAAGGCCCGCCATGCCCAAAACAATCAACAAGAGATTAAGCATGAAGAGCTCTTGGGAGCGCAATTTGGCAACCAAACTAAACCAACGACTCATCAAGGTCTGGCCAATTACAAAGATGAGAACCAAAGCAACAGCAATCTTGATTGAGGCAGCAGTTAAGGCAATGAATAGATCCCCTGGATTCTTGCCTAAGGATGGCAACAGAATTAATAAGAAAACCACTGCCAGATCCTGGAACAACAAAATACCAATCACATTTCGGCCATGTTCAGTTTCCAACTCAGATCGATCGGCAATGAGTTTGGTCACAATAGCGGTTGAGGACATGGCCAAAGCACCGCCTAAAGCAATGGCTGCCTGCCAAGAAATAGGGTAAATCCAGTTCATTAGCAAACTGGCCGGGACAGCCAATAACATCGTCAAAATGACTTGACTACCCCCCAGACCAAATACGATGGAGCGCATGGCTCTAAGCTTATGGAGGTTAAATTCCAAACCAATCGAGAACATTAAAAAGACCACGCCGAATTCGGCTAGATATTTAACGGTGGCAGAATCATTGGCTAGAGCAAGGGCATTGGGGCCAATCAGGACGCCAATAGCTAAATAGCCCAAAATAGGGGGTAGCCCAAAATAGCGGAAAATAACTACCCCGGCCACTCCAGCGGCCAACAAGATGAGAGTGAATTGAAGGACTGACGGCATATACTCACCCCATGATAGCTAAGACTCGTGATCGAACCCTAAAGCTTGCGCGCGATACCCTCACAATTGAGGCTGCTGCACTGCACACCATGCGCGACCGCCTAGAAGGCGCCAATGCGGATGCCCTGGTTTTGGCCGTTGAATTACTCCATGCCTGCAAAGGTCGCATTGTGGTTTCTGGCATTGGTAAATCGGGGCATATTGCCCGCAAAATCGCCGCAACCTTCGCCTCTACTGGCTCCCCTGCCTTTTTTGTCCATCCTGCCGAAGCTAGCCATGGCGATTTAGGCATGGTGACCCGTGATGACGTCTTTGTTGCCTTATCCAATTCTGGTGAAACAGATGAATTACTCACCATTGTTCCGATAGTCAAGCGCACTGGCGCCAAACTCATTGCCTTAACTGGTGCACCCAATTCTTCTTTAGCCCAGTTGGCCGATGCCCATCTAGATACCAGCGTTGAAAAAGAAGCCTGCCCTCTGAATCTTGCTCCGACTTCTAGCACCACTGCCGCACTAGCCATGGGTGATGCACTAGCAGTAGCCCTGCTTGATGCCAGAGGATTCCAAGCAGAAGATTTTCAGCGCTCACACCCCGGCGGGCGACTTGGTCGTAAGCAGCTGATGCACGTCAGCGAAGTCATGCGCAGCCTTGATGAGACGCCCAAAATTGCTCTGCAAGCTACTTTACAAGATGCCTTATTGGAGATGACTGCCAAACGCATGGGTATGGTGGTGACCTTAGATCAAAATCAGAAAGTAGTGGGCATTTTTACCGATGGTGATTTACGCCGTTTACTTGAAAAGAGCACTAATCTCGATGGCCTGACCTTACAGATGGCAACCACTTCTGCGCCACGAACAATCCCGCCTGAGCTCCTAGCTGAAGAGGCTATTGAGATGATGGAGAAACATCGCATTAACCATTTGGTCGTAACCGACCCTCAAGGCACCCTCTTAGGAGCTCTCAATCTGCATGACTTATTTGCAGCCAAAGTGATTTAAACCCGTTCATTTACTTCATGCCCATAGCCTCTAATCCCCACAATACCAACCCTCTTAGTCAACATCCTCAAGCATGGGAGCGGGCTAGCAAAGTAAAGCTGTTGGTACTAGATGTCGATGGCGTGTTGACCAATGGCCAAGTATTTATCGGGGCCGATGGTAAAGAGTCCCTAAAAGCATTTGATATTCAGGATGGCTTTGGTATCAAGCTTTTAGAAAAGGTCGGCATATCAACGGCAATCATTACTGGACGGCATTCCAAGATGGTTTTAGCACGCTGTGAAGAGCTTGGAATTAAGCATGTTCACATGGGCGTAGAAAATAAAGCAATGGCTTTGAGTGAAGTTCTCAAATTACTGCAATTGAATGCAACCGATTGTGCTGTGATGGGCGATGACTGGCCCGATTTTCAGATGATGAAGTCAGCTGGTTTGAAAGTGTGTCCCGCTCAAGGTCATACGGCAGTCAAAGAAATTGCTCACTTTGTTACTGAGCGTATTGGGGGGAACGGCGCAGTTCGCGAAGTTTGTGACCTGATTCTCAAGGCCCAAAACCGATATGAAGAACTGCTTGCTCAGGCACGCGCCTAAGGTATTTGGCAATGCAATTGAATGCTCAAAAAATCAAAGTCAGCTTATTGCGGGGATTGCTCCGCCTGATGCCTTTGATTCTGATGGGCACCTTAACGCTAGTGACTTTCTGGCTGGTGAAGAAAAATGCTCCGCCTGAAAAATCGGCTATTGAGCGTGTGCGCTTGCATGAGCCAGACTACATCATCCTAAATGGCACCCTTTCTGCCCTAAATGAATTCGGTAATACCAAATACCGCGTTCTAGGAAAGAAAGTAACGCACTACGATGATGATGCATCTATCGATATCGAGGCGCCACGTATGCGATTATTTCCACCTGAAAAATCTCCAGTGACTGTGAAGTCTGATACCGGACATTTAGATGGTGATCTCACCATTTTAGATTTAATGGGCAATGCTGAAATCTTTCGCCCTCCCCAGGCCGCCTCTGAAACAGAGCCTGCAAGGCCGCGTATGCTCGCTCGCTCCTCTTATTTTAAAGTGCTTATTAACGACGATGTCATAGAAACTGATAAACCAATCACATTAGAGCAAGGCATGTCGGTCATCCATTCAACGGATGGTGGGGTATTTAATAATATTGAGCAAAGCATGATTCTCTCCGGCCAAGTGCGTGGCCGCATTGAACGTATGCAACAAGGTACTCAACAATGATTTCTGCTTGCCTCCAAACATTTCGTAGTGTTCTTATTTCCACTCTGATATTCGGTTGTTGTGGCATTACATCTGTTCATGCTGAAAAAGCAGACCAAGATAAACCTATCGTTCTAGAGGCAGAAAAAGTATCTGTGAATGATGTACAGCAAACCTATGAATTAGATGGCGATGTCCTTCTAACTAAAGGAAGCATTCTCATTACCGGCGAAAAAGGTAATATTAAAGTTGATCCCGAGGGCTATGAGTACGTAGATGTCCAAGGAACTCCTGAGCTAGTTGCCAGCTTTAGACAAAGACGCGAAGGACCTGCGGATGAGTTCATGCAAGGCCGTGGAAGTGTAGTGACTTATAACGCGAAAACCGAGTTGCTTACCTTAACGGGCGAAGCCAGTTTAAAGCGGTTACTCAATATGCAAATGATAGATCAGTTGCGCGGCTGGAAAATTGAATATGACGATGTAAAGCAATACTACCGCGTCTCCCCGCCGAGCAATGCCAAGCCAGAAGACCTGCCTTTGGCAAGAGCCATCCTTTCACCAAGACGAAAAGCTACACTAGAGAAATGACTACCGATACTGAAATTCATAACGGCCCTGCCACACTTAGCGCACATCACCTTCAAAAACGCTATGGTTCACGCACTGTCGTTCGTGATGTTTCCATTGAGGTGAAGTGCGGAGAAGTCGTTGGATTGCTTGGGCCTAATGGTGCCGGCAAGACGACCTCCTTTTACATGATTGTTGGCTTGGTACCTCTAGATGGGGGCAACATTAATCTCGATGGCACTGACATCACCCATCTACCCATTCATGAACGCGCTCGCATGGGTCTGTCCTATCTTCCGCAGGAGGCCTCTGTTTTTAGAAAGCTCAACGTTGCAGAAAATATTCAAGCGGTACTAGAGTTACAGGTACAAGATGGCAAGTCCCTAAGTAAAGCAGAAATTGCACATCGATTGGATGAGCTTTTAGGCGAACTTCAAATTAGCCATCTTAGAGATAATCCTGCTCTATCGCTTTCTGGTGGTGAGCGGCGACGGGTAGAAATCGCTAGAGCGCTAGCGTCCCAACCCAAATTTATTTTGCTAGACGAGCCTTTTGCCGGAGTTGACCCTATTGCCGTAGGGGAAATTCAGCGAATTGTCCGCTTCTTGCGCGATCGTCAAATTGGCGTTTTGATTACCGACCATAATGTTCGTGAAACCCTTGGTATTTGTGACCATGCCTACATCATCAGCGAAGGCAGTGTTCTAGCCTCAGGTAAGCCAGACCAAATTATTCAGAATGATGCCGTTCGAAGAGTCTATCTGGGTGAAAACTTCCGGATGTAAATGCCTTCCTTTTAGGAAATTTAATTATAGAAAAATGACCTGCCCTCTTGGTTTTCAGCAAAATCGCTGATACGCTGGAGGTTCATGATGTCCATTTCCTAAAGAAACGACTCTACGCTTTAAAGGGGCTTGCTGCGCACCCCTGGTAATTATTTGCGCAAGCATATTGAATAGGAGCTGCTGATGAATTTAAAAATTAATAGCCGTCATGTAGAAGTTACTCCAGCGATGCGCACCCACTTAGAAGCTGGGTTAGCCAAAGTTCGCAAACACTTTGATCATGTACTAGATGCCTCAGCCTTCCTCATTGTCGATAACGCCAAGGAAAAAAGTCTTCGCCAAAGCGCTGAGATCACTATTCACCTCAAAGGCAAAGAACTTTTTGCTGAAGCCCACAACGCTGATCTTTACCACGCCATGGACGCAGTAGTCGACAAACTCGAACGCCAGGTCGTAAAACACAAAGAAAAAATTCAAGATCACTATCACGATAAGCATTTTGAGTAATTGCTAGCGTCAGGACACCTATAATCATTTGACATGAATGCCCTGACTGAACTTTTCACCCTCAACTGCATTGCGTTAGATGATCCTGCTCAAAGCAGGGCTGACGCATTCGCAGCTGCTGGGGCGCTGTTTGCCCAACAAGCCGGATTGGAAGCCAGTGCCATTGTTGGCTTTCTCAATGCACGAGAAGACTTAGGTTCAACGGCCCTTGGGGCTGGTGTAGCGATTCCTCATGGTCGAGTCAAAGGATTAAAGCAACCTATTGCGGCTTTTATTAAACTAAAAGAGCCTATTGAATTTGCTGCCCCGGATGGTGAACCAGTATCCATTTTGATTTTTCTATTGGTGCCCGAAAAGGCAACACAGCAGCATCTGGAAATTCTCTCCTCAATTGCGCAACTGTTATCAGATCCCAGCGCACGCAAATCATTGGGTTCAGAAACCAGCCCAGAGGCAGTATGTAAGCTACTCCAGGGGTGGGGCCTACATTCATGACCCAGCCCTTACTCCTAGAAGGCGTCACAGCACAGCAGATCTTTGATGACAATGTGTCAGATCTCAAGCTGTCATGGATTGGCGGCCTTGAAGGTGCAGATCGTACGTTTCCTCCTGAAGCCGTTAAGGCAGCCGCTGCTAGTTCTGACTTAGTTGGTCACTTGAACCTGATTCACCCAAGCCGTATTCAGATTTTTGGTGATCAAGAGGTTGATTACCACGCAGCACTCGAGCACAAACAAAAACAAGAGCAAATTTCAAGTCTCATCTCAAAAACACCGCCCTGCGTCATCGTGGCCGATGGAAAGTCAGTTGATCCAGACCTGCAACTATTTTGTCAAAGATCTTCTACCCCTTTATTTACAACCGCCATCTCTGCGGCTGAAGTCATTGATCACCTGCGCACCTATCTCACCAAGATTGGTGCGCCTCAAATCACAATGCATGGCGTTTTCATGGATATTCTGGGTTTGGGCGTATTGATTATGGGTGAGTCTGGCCTAGGCAAAAGCGAACTTGGGCTTGAACTCATATCTAGGGGTCATGGTCTCGTAGCGGATGATGCAGTAGATTTCGCACGACTTGGTCCTGACTATATCGAAGGTCGTTGCCCAGTAATTTTGCGAAATCTCTTAGAGGTACGCGGCTTGGGCCTGCTAGATATTCGGACCATCTTTGGTGAGACTGCTGTACGTCGCAAATTAAAGCTGCGCTTAATTGTTCAGCTTGTAAGGCGAACAGATGGTGAGTTCGAACGCCTGCCACTAGAAGCCCAACATATCGATGTCTTAGGCATTGGCATTCGAACTGTAAAAATTCAGGTGGCTGCAGGCCGAAATTTAGCGGTACTAGTTGAGGCTGCAGTTCGGAATACTATTTTGCAATTGCGCGGCATTGATACCCTAAAAGAGTTCATTGAACGTCAGCGTATACAAATGAATGCTGAGAATGATTCAGCCAAATCCCAAGGTCGCTTACTCTAATATGCAAATTAATCTGATTACCGGAATTTCGGGCTCAGGTAAATCGGTTGCACTGAAAGCCTTTGAAGACGCAGGCTACGATTGTGTTGACAACCTTCCGGTCCCCTTATTGGAAAGCTTGATTGCTACGTTTGAGAATGAAAAAAGTGAGCGGGTAGCAGTTGCTATTGATGCACGTCGCGGTAAGTCGATTTCTGAGCTACCGCTCATCCTAGAAAATATTCGCCGCAATCATCAAGTC
>CAIKGX010000111.1 GCA_903827075.1 uncultured beta proteobacterium
AGATAGATTTAATGGTTCGTCTAACAGAATATTTACTAGCAACACCTATCAAGGAATAAAAATGAAAAAGATTCAATGTACTTTGGCTTTTATATGCACTACTTTTTTATCTTTAGCTAATGCAGTTAGCCTACCTGGGCCTGTAGTCAGCGCAGAGTGGTTGGCGGTCAATCAGTCCCAAGTGCAAATTCTGGAGGTAAGGGGAGATGTGGCTAGTTATTTACGGGCTCCAGAATTTGATACCGATAAAAAGACAGGCAAGCAATTTCTAGTTGAGGTGGGCGGCCATATCCCTGACTCTACTTTGCTAGATTTCAAGAAAGTTCGAGCCGATAGAATCATTGACGGTAAAAAGATCAAGTATTTGATACCCGAAAAGTCCGATTTTGAAAAAATCATTCAGGCAGTAGGCATTACTTCAGGCAAGCCAATCGTGTTAGTTCCGGTAGGAGTGGATATGTCTGATGTGGATGAGGCCCTACGCGCTTATTGGCAGTTTAAGGTTTATGGTGAGGATAATATTGCGGTATTAGATGGCGGTATGGCTGGATGGCTGACAGAAGGGCGAGAATTTTCAACCTCCGCCTCAACTAAACCACTTGGTAAGTGGACTGCTAGTTCACAGCGTAATGAGCTCATAGCAAATTCAGATCAAGTAGCTGCTGCCTCTAAGAGTGGAAAAACAGCGCTAATCGATGCACGCCAACCAGCACAATATTTTGGCTTAAATAAGCGTGACTATGTTGCTGCATATGGCCATATAGCTGGCGCTAAAGACTTTGCACCTGAGCTATTAGCAAAACCAACTAAAGGCGCCCTCTATTTCTGGGATAAAAATACTTATAACGCTTTACTGCTAGCCAATGGAATCAACCCCAAAACACCGGCAATTAGTTATTGTAATAGTGGCCATCTTGCAGCTGGTGCATGGTTTGTAATGTCTGAGCTCATCGGCAATAAGTCAACCAAGTTGTATGACGGCTCCCTTTATCTCTGGACTCTTGAAGGACGTCCATTGGTTGGCGTTCCTTTGAATTAATGACTATTGAGTTCTATGTTGTTTAGTGATCCCACTATCGATCTTCAAAAGATGCAGGCTTCCGCAGATGATGCTTGCCGTTTGATGAAGGTACTTGCAAACCGCGACAGAATGATGTTGCTGTGTCAGATCGGGCAAGGCGAGAAGAATGTGGGTCAACTAGAGGGATGTTTGGATATTCATCAGCCAACGCTATCTCAACAGTTAACGGTATTACGCAATGAAGAATTAGTGAAAACAAGAAGAGAGGGTAAGCAGATTTATTACTCGCTCTCTAATCTTGTTGCTTTAGAAGTAATGGATGTACTTTATCAAAACTACTGTAGTCATTAACCTTAAGGGGATCTGAAAATGAAATGTAATGTTGGCGGTATCGATCGTATTTTGCGTATGCTGGTTGGTTTTGTATTAATTGGCTTAGCTGCCACAAATACGATTGGCATTTGGGGCTGGATTGGCATTGTTCCTTTGGCAACCGGCTTATTTAGATTCTGCCCAGCCTATTTACTCATTGGCGCCAATACTGGTAGTGGGGATTCATGCTGTGGTGGCGGTAGCTGCTCTAAATAAATATTTGCCTGAAAGCGAAGCAATGACCAAAGAATATAAGCAAATAACCAAAAGTATTTCTTCTTCATTGGCAAAGCTGCGTGCTGAAGCCCCAGATCTCATGAAGGGATTTGGGGATTTAGCAGCTGCTGCGACTAAAAAAGGGGTATTAGATACCAAAACCAAGGAATTGATTGCACTTGCTCTTGGTGTCGCCGCTCGTTGTGATGGTTGCTTAGGGTTTCATACCCAAGCCCTTGCCAAGTTAGGGGCTAGTAAGCAAGAGATTGTTGAATGCTTAGGTATGGCTGTCTATATGGGTGGTGGTCCATCATTGATGTATGCGGCCGATGCACTAAGCGCTTTTGAGCAGGCTCAAGCTTAATACAGGCCAATACAGAGTAGTACGGCATAGAGATGAACTGCTGTCATATTGCGGACGATGAGAGTTTTCAATCTCTCTTTTGGCAGGGGTGCCTGGTGGAGTTGCCAAGCATATTTTCCAAATGCAGGCAGCAACAATAGTGTTAGTAAAGTTTTTGGTGAAACACTAGAAAACAATACAGCAATGAACTGGAATAGGTATGCGGACATAACAATGGCTGCATACCAAATCCAAAGGGCTTTATTACTAGATTGAACTGCTAAGGTGTATTTACCCGCCGACCGATCGGCTCTAATGTCTGGTATCTGATTTACAAAAAGAATATTTGACACCATCAAACCATATGACATTGCCAGGGGGAACGAGTCCACCTCAACGGACCGGGTTTGTAGCGTGGCAAATCCAATGACTACTAAAGACCAAGCTAAGGCTATAGCCATTTCACCGAAGATGCCTCTGGACATTAATTGCAGCGGAGGCGCTGAATAAGCCCAGGCTATAACGATTCCCAAAAGCCCTATGGTCATTAATATCCAAGTGCTTTGCATGCATAGATAAATACCCAGTACGCAAGCAATGAGGAGCAAGCTCAATCCCAGGCCATAGACTTGTCTGGGGGTTAATATTTGATTTTGTATATACCGACTACCGCCTGTAAATGGACTGATGCGATCAGCATTAATCGAGTCACTACCTTTGAGGTGATCAAAGTAATCATTGAGTAGATTAGCGCTTGCGTGAACGAGTAAGGCTAGCACTATCGTAAGCAGATAGATAAGGGGATCTGTTGCTCCAAGCTCCCTTGTGCTTAATAAGCCTATTAGGCAGGCAAGTAAAGTGGTGATTAAAAATGCTGGCCTGGTTGCCAGAAAATAATCTTTTAGACTAGCCATGCACTCTTGGGAAAGGCTTAGTTGGTTTGATCAGTAAAGCGGCGCGGATCATTAATAGGCCTTAATGGCATGATGTGAATCTGACCAGCATCAAATTGCACATGCATGAGATTGCCCACTTCTATGCCCAAGCGCTTCACCTCAGCAGAAGAGGCTTCCCAATTGATCAGTTGATCGCTATTGAGTACTCTAAATTGGATTACAGCGATTTGACCAAGACCACTCATCTGCTCTACTGTTGCGGGAACGCTGACGCCCGATGGCGCATTGTGAATGCTTAAACCACTTTGAGGAATGACCCAGGCTACCGATACATTCGGAGGAATCTTCCCTTTATCCGCAACGGTGAATACTTGTTCACATCCACTCCAAGTAAGGCTGCCGGCGTTAAATACACCATGAAACAGATTGCTGATGCCAACCAGTTCAGCAACACGGGAGTTGCGTGGTTTTTGAAACAGGGTCTGTGGCGCAGCAGTTTGTAAACCAATTCCCTGATCAATCACTGTAATACGGTCTGCCAATAAATCGGCTTCGCGCAAATCATGGGTCACCAGGAGAATGGGGATGTTTAAATCTGTACGCAAGTCCGCTAAGGTTTTATATAGACTTTGTCTGGTTGGTGCATCAATTGCAGAAAAAGGCTCATCGAGTAGCAGAATTTTGGGCTGACGCGCTAATGCCCGGGCAAGTGCGACCCGTTGCTGCTGACCACCTGATAATTGATTAGGCATACGATCAGCAAGATCAGCAATTCCCATGCGGTCAAGCAGCTCTATGGCTAGGGCATTGCGCTGGGTTGAGCTCAATCCGGAGTTTTGTAATGGGATACATACATTTTCCAAGGCAGTGAGATGCGGAAATAGTGCATATTGCTGAAATAGAAAACCACAGGAACGCTGAGCAGGGCTGAGCGCTTGAGATATTCCATGAATCTCATCACCAGAGAACCAGATATCACCATGGCATTCAATTTGACCAGTGCTAGCATGCCGCAATCCCGCTATGGTTCGTAATACCGTCGTTTTACCACTACCAGAAGGTCCTACTAATGCATGCAATTCACCTGGAGGGCAATCTAGGCTGATGTGAATCGGCATAGGAAGGCTTTGGGTGATTTTGACCTTGAGCATTATTTCTGGACCCTCGATCGATTGGCCGCACTTTGCCCAAATACACCGTAGGAGATAGCAATGGCTATGAGGGAAATAGCCAGCAATAGTAAAGAGAGCGCTCCAGCACCGGCAGTATCAAACGTTTGGACCTTATCGTAGATCGCAATGGATACGGTTTTAGTCTCGCCGGGTATGGCGCCGCCAACCATGAGAACGACACCAAATTCTCCAAGAGTATGGGCAAATGTGAGCACGGCCGCACTCGTGATGCCACGCCAAGCTAATGGCAACTCAATTAGGCGAAATATCTGCCAACCAGAAAGTCCGCTCACTTGCGCTGCTTCAATAATTTCTGGATTGATAGCTTCAAAAGCGCGTTGAATGGGCTGGATTGCAAAAGGAAGATTCACTATTAAGGAAGCAATCAGAATGCCGGTAAAGGAGAACACCAAAGGAATGCCAAAAATAGCTTTGCCGCTCAGGCCTACTAAAAAGTAATAGCCCAATACGGTTGGGGGTAAAACCAAAGGCAGGGCTAAGGCCGCCTCGAACCAAGGACGACTCTTTTTAAGCTTTTGAAGCTGGTGAGCAGCCCAAATGCCAAAGGGCAATATGAGGACTAGAGTCCATATCGCCAGCTTTAAAGAGAGAAAAATTGCAGGTGTGTCCATCAATTGGGATTGTATTGCTACTCAGACTAGGGTATCTCACTATATCGGTTTGAGCTGTAGGAGGGTTAAATACATACGCATATACGTATATAAAGAATAGGCATTAAAACGCATGAAAAGTAGCAAGAGTAAGGTTCAAAAAGCCACCCAAAATTTATCTCCAAAAGAGATGGAGGCGGTCTTTTCTCGTGTTGCGGAATATTTCAATGTTCTATCAGAGCCATCACGTCTACGCATTATGTATGCCGTTTGTGGTGGCGAGAAATCCGTATCTGAAGTGGTTAAGATGTGCGGCTCAAGCCAGGCAAATGTCTCACGTCATCTTTTGGCACTGCATAAAGCAGGAATCTTATCTAGACGTAAAGAGGGTGTCACGGTCTATTACGCAACAGCAGATGATGCAACGCTAGAGATTTGCCAAACAGTTTGCGCCAAGATTGCGCAAGATATTCGTTAATGGAGTAGAGGTCAAATGACTAAGAAACAAATCGAATTAAGCGTACAAGATATTTCTGTGGTTGAAAAACCAGTCAATCGTGCACGTTTGGTAAAAGCGCCTGAGCACTTTGTTTCACAAGAACTCATTACTGAT
>CAIKGX010000112.1 GCA_903827075.1 uncultured beta proteobacterium
ATTTCTTACTTAAAATAGGTATTTAACCCATTTAGGTGCATTGTTTTACCACCCCATGACAAAGCCCATTTCCCCCTCCCCCCCAAAGAGAATCTACATCCAAGAAGTGGTTACACGGGATGGCTTTCAGGCAGAAAGCACCTTTATTCCCCCTGAGGAGAAGATTGCATTAATCAATCGCCTCAGCCATGCAGGCTACGCCAAAATTGAGGTCACCTCATTCACCAGCCCTAAAGCGATTCCGATGCTGGCAGATGCTGAGACAGTGATGCAAGGCATAGCACGGGTCCCTGGTGTGGAATACACAGCATTGATTCCCAATCTCAGAGGTGCAGAGCGCGCATTAACTGTCGGGGTTGATGAATTTAACTTAGTCATGTCAGTTAGTGAGGCGCACAATCAAGCCAATCTCAAGATGGGCCGAGAAGATTCATTTAATGCCCTTAGCAAAGTGATTAATTTGGCTCATGCCAATCACATAGCAACCAATGTTTCCCTATCTACTAGCTTTGGTTGCCCCATGAGTGGAATGACACCGCTCGCAGACCTCATGAATTGGATTGATCGCTTTGCTCATACTGGTGTTCGTGGGATCACCATTTGCGATACCACTGGTATGGCTAACCCAGCACAAGTCAATTCAGTATGTGAGGCGGCACAATCAAAATATCCTCATTTGCAATGGACGCTTCACTTTCATAACACTAGAGGTATGGGCTTAGCTAATGCGCTTGCAGCACTGAATGCCGGCATTGACCGCTTTGATTCCTCTTTAGGCGGTCTGGGTGGTTGCCCTTATGCGCCTGGGGCCACTGGAAACATATGTACTGAAGAATTAGTGCATATGTTTGATCTGATGGGTTTAGATACTCGCATGAATATAGATACTCTTCTAGAATGCTCTCAAGATCTACAAAAGATCATTGGAAGAACCTTGCCAAGCCAACTGCTCATGGCTGGCAAAGTCGATAAGCTACATACTGCTCCTTGCCAAACTTAGGCTCTAAGCTTATTGCGCCGTCCAGCCACCATCCATATTCCAAGCAACTCCACGAACTTCAGACGCATCTGGCCCACACAGAAATACTGCTAAAGCAGCCAACTGCTCAGGGGCAACAAATTGACCTGAAGGCTGCTTCTCTGAAACTAAGGCATTCTTAGCCACTTCATTAGAAACACCATCGCGTTCAGCACGTGCATCTACTTGTTTTTGAACTAGTGGTGTCAATACCCATCCAGGACAGATTGCATTACAAGTAATTCCTGTTTTTGCATTTTCAAGCGCAGTTACTTTGGTCAAGCCGATGATGCCATGTTTAGCAGCAACATATGCAGATTTCTGTGACGATCCCACCAAACCATGCACGGAGGCGATATTAATAATGCGTCCCCAGTTTCTTTTTTTCATTCCCGGTAAGGCATGGTGAGATGTATAAAAAGCAGAGCTTAGATTAATTGCAATGATCGACTCCCACTTATCAGCGGGAAAATCTTCTACATTGGCGGTGTACTGAATACCTGCGTTATTCACCAAAATATCAAGTGCGCCAAAGCGTTTCTCAGTTTGCTTAATGAGGTCTTCAATCTCTACCGGCTTACTCATATCCGCACCATGGTAATCCACCTCCACGCCACATGCCTTGATCTGATCAATAGCAGCATCTTTCTCACCAAAACCATTAACCATGATATTGACACCCTGCTTTGCTAATCCAATAGCAATTGCCAAACCAATACCGCTAGTGGAACCAGTGACCAGCGCTGTTTTACCTTTTAAGTTGGACATATCTATATTTTCAAATGGGTTTTAAGGAAGAGCCTAGGATACAACGGAAATATTTAGATTAAATGAAACCAATGCCCCAATTGGTGCCAAAAACTGTTGGGAACCAAGGTTAAAAGCCAGGTCATAGTTAAGTAACGAAAGAGTTTGCCAATAAACATATACATCAAGCACGATTTCCAGGGCAGTCGCAACCAGCCAGCAGCCAAACAGAGGGGATCGCCAAAACCAGGCAGCCAAGAAAAGAGGAGCATCTTAGGGCCCCGCTTTTCAAGCCAAGCTTGCATGCGGCCATGGGTCGGCCCCTTGAGAGACTCAAAGCTATTTCTGCCAATGAGGCCCAACCACCAATTAGTGAGGCCGCCCAATGTATTACCAATGGTGGCAACTGCAATTGCCGCCCAATATAGCTGGGGGTTGATAGAAACATAACCAAAAAGGATTGGCTCAGACCCAATGGGCACAAGCGTTGCTGAAATAAAAGCACTAATAAATACGGCGGGTAGACCGATGGATGGCATTCCAAAAAGATCAAAAAAATGCTCGAGCATCTGCTCCATTAAGCGAGGACCCCAGATTTTTTCAAAGCAGTAATTTGCTCATCAGTTAAGCCCGCAGATTTCAATACCTGATCAGTATGCTCCCCTAATGAAGGTGCGCGATATCGTATAGCTCCCGGATTATGGGATAGCTTAGGAATAATCCCAGGTACTTCAACTTTTAAACCATCAGAACTCACTACCGTCTCAATGACGCCCCGCGCTCGGTAGTGCGGATCTTGCGCAATATCTTTGGCGGTATAAATTTTTCCTGAAGGAACCTGAGCAAGAACCAAATCTTTAAGCACCTCGTCTAGATTAAGTGTATTGGTCCAAGCATTAATAGCTGCATCAATTTCAATAACTCTCTTAGCTCTGCCATCATTACGTGCCAGGCTTGGGTCATCACTGAAGTCTTGACGTCCAATGAGTGTCATTAATCTCTTAAATATAGAATCACCATTACCAGCAATCAGAACAAATTGCCCATCCTTGCAGCGATAAGCATTAGAAGGAGCAATGCCAGGCAAAGCTCCGCCGGCCGGTTCACGAATAGCACCAAATACGGAATACTCAGGCAACAAACTTTCCGTTAAGTTAAATACGGATTCATATAGAGCCACATCAATCATTTGCCCCTCACCACCACGAGCATCTCGTTCGTACAGCGCCAATAAAACGCCAAGCGCCCCATGTAATCCTGCTATCGTATCGCCCAAAGAAACACCTGCTCTCACAGGAATTTCACCAGGGTGCCCAGTGATATAGCGTAGGCCAGCCATCGCTTCACCTATAGCAGCAAACCCAGGTTCATCTCGGCGTGGGCCATCCTGACCATATCCCGATATACGCAACATAATTAACTTGGGGTTGGCCTTGTGTAAGACTTCCCATCCTAGACCCCACTTTTCCAAAGTGCCAGGACGAAAGTTCTCAATCACCACATCCGCCTCTTGAGCAAGACGTCTAGCAATTTCCTGGCCCTCTTTGACTCTCAGATCCAAGCAAATCGATTGTTTATTGCGAGAGTGGGCTTGCCACCACACTGAAGTACCTTGGTGTAACATTCTCCATTTACGCAATGGGTCACCTTCACCGGGTGATTCCACTTTAATAATTTCTGCGCCAAAGTCAGCCAAGGTTTTAGAGGCAAAGGGTCCAGCAATCAATTGTCCCAATTCTAAAATCTTGATGCCATTCAGAATTTGTCGTGTTGGTAATGTCATCTCTTTATTAGACCCTATTAAGATCTTTTTAATGTACTGAGGGTCTATTTTCACCCTCTTTCATGGATTCCCACAGTTTTTCAAATCCTGCTTAAACTATCGATATAAACCCGCAAAAAAACAATATAGCGGCAGACAACCATTTTGATTGAAAATCCCATGAATCACCCCATTCCAAAGCCCGATCAATATCAGGATATGCGCGAGGCCTTGCGCGATCTTTGTGGAAGTTTTGATTCCGCCTATTGGCAAAAGATTGACCATGAACGGACTTATCCAGAGGCCTTCGTAGATGCCATGGCCAAAGCAGGTTGGCTAGCAGCTTTAATTCCCGAGGAATATGGCGGATCTGGACTTGGTCTTGCAGAGGCTTCCGTCATCATGGAGGAGATTAATTTCTCTGGTGGAAATGCAGGCTCTTGCCATGGACAAATGTACAACATGGGTACCCTGCTTCGTCACGGATCAGATACACAGAAAAAACTATACCTCCCTAAAATTGCCACTGGTGAACTTCGGCTACAAACCATGGCTGTTACCGAACCAACTACTGGCACAGACACAACAAAACTGAAAACCACTGCAGTGAAAAAGGGTGACAAGTACTTCGTCAATGGGCAAAAGGTGTGGATCTCCCGCATTCAACATTCAGATCTCATGATTTTGCTGGCGCGAACCACACCGCTATCGGAAGTAAAGAAAAAAACTGAAGGCATGTCGATTTTTATCGTTAACCTTAAAGACTCTATAGGCAAAGGGATGGAGATTCGTCCAATTGCAAACATGGTTAACCACGAAACCAATGAAGTCTTTTTTGATAATTTAGAAATTCCCGCAGAAAATCTCATTGGCGAAGAAGGTCAGGGATTTAAATATATTCTCGATGGTTTAAATGCTGAGCGCGCCCTCATTGCAGCAGAGTGTATAGGGGATGCTTATTGGTTTGTGGATAAGGCAAGGCGCTATGCAAACGATCGAGTGGTATTCGATCGCCCTATTGGCAAGAATCAGGGTATCCAGTTTCCAATTGCTGATAGCTTTATTGAAACTGAGGCAGCTAACTTAATGCGCTTTAAAGCCTGCGAATTATTTGATGCTAAACAGCCCTGTGGTGCTGAGGCCAATATGGCAAAGTACCTCGCGGCAAAAGCATCCTGGGAAGCTGCTAATGTTTGCTTACAAACCCATGGGGGCTTTGGCTTTGCCAATGAATATGATGTTGAGCGCAAGTTTAGAGAAACCCGCCTTTATCAGGTGGCACCTATCTCTACCAATTTAATTTATTCATACATCGCCGAGCATATCCTTGGCTTACCACGTTCATTCTGAGTAAATTCCCATATGAGCATTCGCCCTTTAGATGGAATAACTGTCGTATCTCTTGAGCATGCCATTGCCGCCCCGTTTTGCACGCGCCAATTAGCGGATTTGGGTGCGCGGATCATTAAGGTGGAAAGGCCTGGCGCTGGAGATTTTGCAAGAGCCTATGATGAGCGCGTGAACGGCATGGCATCTCATTTTGCTTGGGTCAATCGCTCTAAAGAAAGTTTGACGCTGGATTTAAAACAAGCTGAGGCCCTAGATGCATTAAAGATCCTTCTCAAGACGGCCGATGTTCTAGTGCAAAACTTGGCTCCTGGCGCAGCTGCTCGTATGGGTCTTACGGCAGACTTATTGCACCAAGAAAACCCTCGTTTAATTTTGTGTGATATCTCAGGTTACGGCAATGATGGCCCCTATAGAGATAAAAAAGCATATGACCTACTCATTCAGAGTGAGGCGGGATTTTTATCCGTCACCGGAACGCCAGACACGCCTAGCAAAGCAGGTAACTCAATCGCTGATATTGCTGCGGGTATGTATGCCTACACCAATATTTTATCTGCCCTGCTCCTCCGAGGTAAAACGGGAAAAGGCTCTACGATTGATGTTTCTATGCTGGAATCCTTGGGCGAATGGATGAGTTATCCCCTGTATTACGCCTATGAAGGTGCTGCGCCACCTCCTAGAAACGGAGCTTCTCACGCCACTATTTATCCTTACGGGCCATTTAAAGCAGGTGATGGCGGTACAGTAATGCTAGGCCTCCAGAACGATCGGGAATGGATGCAGTTTTGCGAGGTCGTTCTAGGAGATTTTGCCTTAGCTAAAGATGAACGCTTTGATAAAAACTTCAAACGCAATGAAAAGCGTGTTGAATTACTTTCTATCATCGATGCCTGTTTTAGCAAACTCACCACCGAGCAAGTCATTGCAAAACTAGATCAAGCCCAAATTGCTAATGCCCGTCTAAATGATATGGCCGGTTTATGGAAACATGATCAACTTCAAGCTCGTGATCGTTGGGTGCAGGTTGCCTCCCCTGTTGGTCCTATTCCAGCGCTACTGCCACCTGGATCAAATGATAGCTACACCTATCGCATGGATGCAATCCCTGCCGTGGGTGAGCATACTGTTGCCATCCTCTCTGAAATAGGCATCTCATCATCTGAGATAGAGCGAATGCGATCTACAGGGGCAATCTAAAGCAAAGGTGAAGTAAGGTGGGCTGCATTTTCTAGATAGTGTTTCCAACGCGGGCGCTTTGCCCAAGCCTTAGGATCTACTAGATCCGATTGACTCAAATAAAATTGAATTAACTCCTCTAGCTTGACGCAAAAATCTTCGTTATAAATGATGAGGCTAATCTCAAAGTTTAATCGCAAGCTGCGTTGATCAAAATTGACTGAGCCAAAGATCGCAATTCTCCTATCGATCAGCAAACTCTTTGTATGTAGCAGGCCACCATGAAACTCAGCGATCGTCACCCCTGAACTCATTAAGTCTTCGTAAAAACTTTTACTACTCCAAGCAACTAAAGTGGAATCATTCAGCTTGGGCACAATCAAGGTTACTAGCACCCCACGTCTTGCAGCTGCCATCAGGGCTTGAAGTAATCCATCATCAGGACCAAAATAAGGAGTGGTAATGGTTAAGCTTTCGCGAGCATCAATAATCGCTGAAAGCATTACTTGATACAAAATATCATCCCGATAAACTGGCCCTGAGGCTAATTCCTGTGCTATAGCCTCACCATCATGGGGCGATGCAGGCGGATTTCGATCATCAAAGTGGGTGATATTTGGATTATCAACACTCCAGTCAAAGGAGAAAGTTAACTCAAACTGGGAAGTGACAGGACCATCAACGCGCACCATTGCATCAACCCACTCACCCACTCCTGAATCCTGCTTAAATGTACGTGGATCGACCATATTCATACTACCTGTCCAAACAATGGCACCATCCACTACAAAAATTTTACGATGTAGACGTATGTCAGCGCGCCGAAACTGAAACCTGCCAATTTGAATGGGTAAAGCCTCAGTTACCTGTATTCCTGCATTTCTAAATCGTGCTGGCCATTTAGACTTAAACCAATCTTTACTACCTAAGGAGTCCAATAAAACACGGCAAGCCACACCCCGCCTAGAGGCAGTAATTAAAGCCTCGCCTACTCGATCAGCATCACCACCTAAAGCCCATATATAAAACTCCAAATGCAAACTCTTTTTTGCCTGGTTAATCTCATCGATAAAACACTGAAGTATTTCAAGTGAATTGGTATACAACTGAATTTTGTTGCCGGCAACAACTGGTGTGCCATTTTTAGACTCTGCCAAAAGACTTAATGCCCTCCCCTCAAGAGGCAGTTTCTGACGGTCTCCAGCATAGTCTTGGCACATCCGCTCAGTAATCTGTGCGTATTCACGATTCATACGTGTAATTTTCCGCGTCAATTTACGGCCTACCGGACGCTCGCCAATGAGCACATACAAACTAATTCCCAATATTGGGAAGGTCATCACGATAAAAATCCATGCGAATGCCACGCCAACCGGCCTTCTTACCGAAATAATGACTCCAATAAAGTAAGTAACTAAAAGAAAATGAAAAAATAAAATGCCATTTAAATCTACATTCAGGGTTGTATGCAGAAATGCACTCAATAAGTCGTTCATGCTATTTCCAGTTCAGCAGTAATGCCGAGGTGATCAGAAAGTCTGAGCCATTCATACAAGATATTGGCAGAGTGAATTTTTAAGCCTCGTACATAAATTCGATCCATTGGAAGTATTGGCTTCACACTTGGAAAGGTCTTGGCTGGCGAACCCGTTAATACCTCGAATACTTCACTAAAGCCCGCTGCCAGCATTGGTGCTCCCATGCGATTACGCCAATCATTAAAGTCACCTGCAACAATGGCGGGGCCATCGTTCGCTAGGGTATCAATGTAATGGATGATTTCCTCTAACTGACGCTCCCTACCGCGCTCAAACAAAGCCAGATGCACACAGAAGCAATGAATTGGCGTGCTTACACCATCAAACTGGGTCACGCTATGTAAGAGGCCGCGTCTCTCAAAGCGATAGGCAGAAATATCATAGTTCTGCCCTTTATGTAAAGGGTGTTTAGAAAGTATGGCGTTGCCATGATGGCCGTCAGGATATTCCATATTCTTTCCGTAGTGCCAATCATGCCAAAAGTCTTCGGATAAAAAATGGGTAAGCTCTGTCAAAGGCCAATGCCCAAATCGTCGAATACGACCCCGATGCTCCTGCTGTACTTCTTGCAAGAAAAGTAAATCGGGATGATGGGAGCGCATCTTTTGGCGTAACTCATAAATGGTAGAGCGTCTATGCAAAGGTGATAAACCTTTATGCATATTCATTGTCATGATGCTAAATCGCCCCGCCGTCATCTGCATCATTAAAACTGCCCCGCCGCACGTTGACGACGTAGACGCGCCAAATAGATTTCACCCTCAACCAAATCTTGGCATTGCATGCACTTATTGCAAATGGAGGCCTGCTCTCTGAGATCGTCGATGGAATCAATTAGGTGGGCATCTAAGTATTCCCTCAAATCCTCGTCGAGCACCTCATTACAGAGGCAAATCACTTCAGCCATGAGTTAAATTTAAGTTAATGAGTTGCATAAAGTCTATTTTGCCATTGCCTTGATAGAATCAAGCCCATGTTTATCACTTTTCAAGACGCCTTCGCGCTGCTCATGCACTTAGATCCAAGCGTGGTGGGTATCGTATTGGTCTCATTACAGGTCAGCTTAAGTGCCCTATTCTTTGGCACAGTGCTCGGCCTGCCGATTGGCGCACTGCTCGCCACCGAAGAATTTAAGGG
Source organism: uncultured beta proteobacterium (assembly GCA_903827075.1). Lineage (GTDB taxonomy): Bacteria > Pseudomonadota > Gammaproteobacteria > Burkholderiales > Burkholderiaceae > Polynucleobacter. The sequence goes on from CAIKGX010000112.1 coordinate 8,729, forward strand.
AAAGAAAGCGATTACCGTCGTCCTTAATACTCTAATGGGCGTTCCTACAGTCATTATTGGAGTAGTGGTTTACCTCTTACTTTCCCGTACAGGCCCATTGGGAGTATGGGGATGGCTATTTACTCCCAAGGGTATGATTTTGGCCCAAGTCCTGCTTACAACGCCCCTTATAGCGGCCCTTAGCAGGCAAATTCTGGAAGATTCTTGGAGAATTCATCGAGATTCCTTCTTGGCATTAAGACTACCGCGCCTTTCCTGTCTTAAATGGCTTATTTGGGACTGCCGCTTTTCCCTCACCATTGCTGTCCTCGCTGGCCTAGCAAGGGCTATTTCTGAAGTAGGCGCAGTCATGATTGTGGGTGGCAACATCGATCACTCAACCAGAACGATGACCACAGCCATCGCTTTAGAGACCAGCAAGGGAGATCTCCCTTTGGCATTGGCTTTAGGAATTATCTTGCTAGGCATTGTGCTGATGGCCAATCTATTTACATTTGCAGTGCGTCATGTTGCGGAGCGTCGTTATGGTTGATCAGACCGAACAATTTACGAAGTTCATTGAGATCAATCAAGTCATCGTGAAGAGCAATGGTCGAACTATTTTGAATATCCCACACGCCATCATTCCAGCAGATCGTATATGCGCCTGTATTGGCCCTAACGGGGCCGGTAAGACGACCTTATTAAAACTGCTTGATGGCTTAATTGCGCCAGATTCAGGAAGCATTACTTATGCATTTTCACCAGTACGCTCATCCTTAGTCCTTCACCATACCCCTATGATTAAGGCATCAGCTCTAACAAATATCAGTATGGTGAGAGATGTCGACTCTTTGATCACCTTACGAGATATTGAGGCGGTGATAAAACAAGTTGGCTTAGATACCTTAGCCAAGAGTCCCGCTCACAAACTTTCTGCTGGTGAGAGGCAAAAGCTTTGTTTGGGTCGAGCGATATTACAAAAACCCAACTTAGTTCTATTAGATGAGCCAACCGCCAATCTAGACCCCAACACAACCGAGCAAGTAGAAGAGATTATTCGTCAATTTAAACGCCAAGGCATTGACGTTATTTTCACATCTCACCAACTTGCTCAAGTTCAAAGACTTGCTGAATACATTATCTTTATTGATCAAGGTGAGTTAAAAGAAAAAGGACCCGTAGGTCCCTTCTTTTCTAATCCACAGACATCAGCAGCGAAACGCTACCTCCATCATGAATTACTAGCAGATTAGATTACTTTGCTACTGGTGCTGGTGCTGGTACAGCTGCAACAGGCGCTACAAATGGAGGGGGTGCTGTGCAAGCACCAGGCGCTGGAGTACCGGGAGCCCTAAATTGATCAGCTACTTTGTTCATAGACTGACAAAGCTGAAAGGCGCCAACTCTTCCAGCATAGGCTGTTTTAGCTTTTGCGAGATCTGCAATAGCTTGCGCTTCTGGAGATAGCGGCGGCAACGCAGCAAATACTGAAGCCGTTGTAAGTGTACAGAGAGTGAAGGCGATGAGTTTTTTCATGGCTTCTTCCTTATTTATTAATCTTGTTGTACCAGATCTCATGGTGCTCTTTAGCCCATGCAGCATCTACATAACCGGTTTTCATACCATCGATGGATCCTTGCATACCAATGGTGCCGATATAAATATGACCCATTGCCATTGCCGTCATGAAGATAGCAGCAGAGCTATGAATGATATTGGCTAATTGCATAGTGCCGCGCAAGTATTGAATATCCATAAATGGAACGATCATGTCGAGTACGAATCCAGAGGCAGAAATAATCAGACCCAAGAAAACCATTCCGAACCAGAACCAGAACTTTTCACCAAAGTTGAAGAATCCTGCAGGCACGTGTTTACCGGAAAAAATTCCTCCAAAGGACATTAACCAAGCCATATCACCCTCTCCAAAAATATTCTTACGAACAAACAAGAGGAAGAAGATCACAATACTGAGAGTAAAGAGCGGGCCCGTAAAGTTATGAATGTTCTTGCAGATCATCAAGAATGAACCATAAGCTACGCCACCCATGAGGGGCATTGCAAAATACTTGCCATACAGAATCAAGATACCGGTAAAGGCCAAAGCAATAAAACTAAATGCCATAGTCCAATGTGTAAAGCGGTCAAAGCCATTAAAGCGCTTAATTTTTACCCCGGTTAAAGGCTCGCTTAATTTAATCGAGCCCTTCATGGTGTACATTGCCACAACAGCAAAGAAGGCTAAGGCTAGCAACCAAGCGCCGTATACAGTAATCACACCATTACGAATCAAACGCCACTGCTGACCAGATCGTTGAATAAGTACACTCGCCTCTTTATCAGGAATGCTGACAGAGTTATATGGATCGCTATTTGCCGTATCCCAAATAAAACCTGCACCAGGCTCAGTATTTGCAGGCCGGGATTGAGCTTCGCTACCTTTAGCCAAGTTACTAGGGTTCGCTGGCACATATAAAGGATGGTCAACACCACTAGGCGAAGGAAGTGGAACCATCTGAGTGCGCTCCGCAAAGCTCACCCCACTTGCAAGACTCAGCGACAATCCAGCAGCCACCACCAAAGTGCGTAGAACTTTAGAGAATGATCGATTCATACAAATATCCTTAAACGTTTTCGTTTTATTTATTGTTGTTTAACTGATCACTTAACGCGTGAATACTCAGACTGACTCTGATTGCGTTTATTAATCGCTTCCGTCCAGCTTTCCTGATTACCCGGCGTCCAACCTTTAGTCATAAAGCCATTATCTGCACCCATATAAGGAGCAACGTCAGGACGTTTTGCGGCCTTAGCTGCAATATCTGGAGGTTCAGAGCAAGCGGATAGCGCGAACCCTGCGGCCAGACAAAGCCCAAGAATTTTGAAATTCAATTTCATGATTTCGCTCCTGGAATTTTGGCAGATGGGGTTGGCGTTGGTGCTGGTGATCCTGATGGGCCGTATGCAGTAGACCAACCGAAGATATTAGAACCGGCGTATTTACCATTGGACTCACGAACCGCTACACGCTTGCTATAGATAGTAGAGATGACTTCACTGTCTCCACCAATCAAAGCCTTGGTTGAACACATCTCAGCACACAAAGGCAGCTTACCTTCAGCCAAACGATTGCGACCGTATTTTTCAAACTCTGCAACACTGCCGTTCGCTTCTGGGCCACCACTACAGAATGTGCACTTATCCATTTTGCTACGTGAACCGAAAGCGCCTTTACTTAAGAATTGTGGCGCGCCAAATGGGCATGCGAAAGAACAGTAACCGCAACCGATGCAGATATCTTTATCATGCAATACCACGCCCTCATCGGTGCGGTAGAAGCAATCGACTGGACAGACGGCCATACAAGGCGCATCTGAGCAATGCATGCACGCCACTGATACTGATTTTTCTTGTCCGATGATGCCGTCATTTACCGTTACAACGCGACGACGTTGAATGCCCCAAGGAACTTCATTTTCATTCTTACAGGCAGTGACACAGCCGTTGCATTCAATGCAGCGCTCGGTATCACAAATAAATTTCATTCTTGCCATGGTGTTCTCCTGACTTTATTTTTTAACTTAGGCAAATTTTTCGATTTGGCACATAGTGGTTTTGGTTTCTTGCATCATCGTCACCATGTCATAGCCGTAGGTCGTTGCAGTGTTGACTGCCTCACCGAGTACGATTGGGGCTGCCCCTTCTGGGTAGTATTTACGCAAGTCATTGCCCTGCCACCAGCCAGCAAAGTGGAATGGTACAAATGCAGTTCCTTGATCAACCCGCTCAGTAAGTAAGGCGCGAACCTTAATTCTGGCTCCAGTAGGCGATTTAACCCAAACATAATCCCAGTTCTTAATGCCACGCGCTTCAGCAGCCTTGGGATTAATCTCCACAAAGTTCTCCTGTTGCAACTCGGCCAACCAAGGATTGGAACGGGTCTCGTCTCCTCCGCCCTCATATTCCACCAAACGACCCGAAGTCAGAATGATTGGGAATTTTTCATACAGTTTCTCGTTTAAGTTTTTATCTTGAAGTGTTTTATACAACGTTGGTAAGCGCCAGAAATTTTTCTTATCTGCCGCAGTTGGGTATTTACGCATCATTGGCTCATTAGTACTGTAAAGAGCCTCGCGGTGAATCGGAATAGCGTCTGGGAAGTTCCAAACTACAGCGCGCGCCTTTGCATTACCGAATGGATGGCAACCGTTTTTCATCACTACGCGCTGAATACCGCCAGAAAGGTCAGTCTTCCAGTTTTTACCTTCAGCAGCCTTTTGCTCTTCCTCTGTCAGCTGACTCCACCATCCTAACTTTTTCACAAATACGTGATCAAACTCTGGATATCCCGTCGTAATAGCGGAGCCTTTGGAATATGAGCCATCCTCAGCCAACAAATTCTTGCCATCTTTCTCAACGCCAAAGTTAGCACGGAAATTACCACCGCCTTCCATCACACTCTTGCTGGTGTCATAGAGGTTTGGTGAGCCTGGATGCTTGATCGCTGCCGTACCATAGCAAGGCCAAGGCAAGCCGTAGTAATCACCTGTCGTGTTGTAGCCAGTCACAGGATCGATACCGCCACGGGACTTGAGTGTCTTCGGATCAAAAGTAGCCACCATACGCATATGGGCTTTTAGACGCTCAGGTGTTTGACCTGTGTAGCCAATAGTCCAAACTGAGCGATTAATCTCGCGCAAAATGGATTCAATTTCTGGCTCTCTCCACTGTTTACCAGCAAATTTCGAGCTAAGCATCTTGTAGTTAACAGACAATTCTTGACCAAATCCAAGCCGGTCAGCAAATGCCTGCATGAGCACATGGTCAGGAACCGACTCAAATAATGGGTCGATGACTTTTTCACGCCATTGCAAGGAGCGGTTAGAAGCGGTTGCTGAACCAGTAGTTTCAAATTGCGTTGTTGCTGGCAATAAGTACACGTTGCGGTTTTTATTAACCACATCGCCCTCTGCTGGAGGCATTGCTGCCATCGCAGCAGTCGCGCTTGGGTATGGATCAACCACTACTAGTAGATCCAATTTATTCATTGCGCGCTTCATATCTAAGCCGCGAGTTTGGGAGTTAGGTGCATGACCCCAGAAGAACAAACCTTTAACATTGGTCTGCTGGTCAATCATGTCATTCTTTTCTAACACCGCGTCAACCCAACGTGAGACTGTTGTGCCGGACTTTTCCATCATATCTGGAGCATAACGACCTTTAATCCACTCGTAGTCAACGCCCCATACGGTAGCAAAGTGTTTCCATGAGCCAGCTGCAAGACCGTAGTAACCAGGCAATGAATCAGGGTTAGGACCCACATCAGTTGCGCCTTGAACGTTATCGTGACCACGGAAAATATTGGCTCCGCCGCCAGACTTACCGATATTACCCAATGCTAATTGCAAGATGCAAGAAGCGCGAACCATGGCATTACCAATGGTGTGCTGGGTTTGGCCCATACACCATACCAAAGTGCTTGGGCGGTTCTTGGCCATTGTTTCGGCTACTTTATACATCTGCGCCTCTGGAACGCCACATGCCTGCTCTACATTAGCTGGAGTCCACTTTTCCATTACTTCTTTGCGGATCTCATCCATGCCGTATACGCGGTCATTAATGTACTTCTTGTCTTCCCACCCGTTATTAAAGATGTGATACAGAACACCAAACAAGAATGGAATATCAGTACCAGAACGAATGCGTACATACTGATCAGACTTCGCTGCAGTACGGGTATAGCGTGGATCGACCACAATCACTTTGCAACCATTTTCCTTGGCATGCAACAAACTGAGCATGGAGACAGGGTGAGCTTCAGCAGCATTTGAACCAATGTACAAAGCAGCCTTTGCATTCATCATGTCGTTGTAGCTATTGGTCATCGCACCATAGCCCCAAGTGTTTGCAACACCGGCAACTGTAGTGGAGTGGCAAATACGGGCTTGATGGTCTGTATTGTTTGTGCCAAAGAAGGAAACCCACTTACGCAGTAAATAGGCCTGCTCGTTGTTATGCTTGGAAGATCCGATAAAGAATAAGGAATCAGGGCTGTACTTAGTACGCAGGTCCTTCATTTGCGCACTAATTTCAGTGAGCGCTTGATCCCAAGAGATGCGCTGATATTTGCCATCAACCAATTTCATTGGGTAACGTAAGCGGAAGTCGCCATGACCGTGCTCACGTAATGCGGCACCCTTGGCACAATATGAGCCCATATTAATTGGGGAATCAAATACCGGGTCTTGACGCACCCAAACACCATTTTCAACAGTAGCGTCCGTTGCACAACCCACTGAGCAATGGGTACAAATGGTTCGCTTAACCTCTATCTTACCTTTGCCATCTAGCATTGCCTTACTTGGCTCAGCCACTGCCTTTTGCACCAGACTGAGTTGACTTGCAGCAATACCAGCACCTACGCCAACGCCAGAGCGTTTCAAGAATGTGCGGCGATCCATAGTTGGTACTGCAGATTTGAGGCCTCGTGACAAGCTACCGATTAAACGGGATGCTGGAACCGAACGGCTGCTTTGTGGGGTATTGGATTTACGAGTCAGACTCATATGTTGTCCCTGAGAAAGTTTTTATATTTATATGAAAACGGGTATATCGAATGAAATCAGAAATGAATGCTTACAGCATTGTGGTTTCGTAATACTTGCGAATATGGGCAGAGAGTTGATAGCCATCATCTTTATTGCTAACCGTGCTACCGATCTCTTGTATGACCGCTTTACCAATAGAAGTCTGAGATGCGACTGCGACCGCTCCAACAGTAGCGCCAGCCCCAATAAAGAACTTGCGGCGGGAAGGTTTATTTTCCTCAAGTGCTGCAGTGGTAGTTTTTGTGCTCATGTCGTGCTCCTGTTAATTATTCTTGATTTTTCTCAAGTGTAATTGGTAATTGCATTTTTGACATATTTGTTAGAAATAATTTACTAGAGGAAACACTGAGTTATTCATATTGCGATGCAACATCAAATCATGTCAAAACTCTGCCCTTCGATAGCCAAGAATTCCCTCGTTAGCGCGGCCACCGGATGGTAAAGATGCATCTCTGGAATATCTTCTATTGCATCGCACAACTCGTCATACCAAGGGCGAATGTGGTCATTGAAAAAAACCCTTTGATTAGTAAGGTTGGAAATTTCCACATCATCACCCGCAATCAGATAGCGCATGACTTCACAAAGAGCGGAAATATGATCCTCCGTTTCGGTGACTTCTTCAGCCGACTCTAGGCCAAAAGCCTCTAAAGCACGGCGAATCTCCACCAAAGGTTTTTCATTGAGATGGCCGGCCATGTAAAAGGATCCATTCAGAATCACATTAGGCCTTCCCACGCTAATAAAATTCAAATCAAACTCTTCGTGCCAAGCTTTGGCTGGATTATTTTTAGCAACCTCAACTACGCTGTGCCAAACCTTGGAGAGTGGTGCATCTTCCGCCTGAACTTCCTGACCCACCGGGATCGAAGCAGCAATTTGATCAAGCAACTCTTGATCGGGTGGCAAATGAAACAATCTGGCTATCAAACCATAGAGATCAGCTCTCGCTAGATCTTCAGGCAAACCCACATCCCCTACCTCGGTTGAGGCAACTTCTTTTTGTTGTTCACTCATGTTTCTTTTTTCACCATATCGACCACACGACAATCACTACACATTTTGAGCCTATCCAAAGCAGGCCCAGCAAAGGCACCGTGCGCACCTAACTTAGCCAACATCAGATCTACCATCTTGAGGGTTCCAAAAACCTTGCCGCAACTGATGCAATGGAAAGGCTTGGTTTCATTTATTTCAACCTTTTGCTTGCGCTGCTCAACCGTTAACAGTCGAGGAGATAATGCCAGCGCTTGCTCAGGGCAAGTCTGCACGCATATCCCACATTGAACACACTGCTTTTCGATGAAGGAGAGTTTTGGCTCATCCAGGTTATCCAATAAGGCCCCTTCAGGACAACTGCCCACGCAAGACATGCATAGCGTGCAGGCGTCTTTATTAATAGCTAGCCCACCCAATAAAGAGGACTGAGGCAAGGCAAACCCCTCAACAGGAAGTGGTGTCTTGGCCTGTTTTTGTAAATGCTCTAATACCGCCTCAACAGTCTCCCTCTTCTGATTGCTAAAGCCAAAAGTGGTGGGTGTACACAGCGCAGTCAGTGAACCCCGTTGGCGTAAATGGCCCATTGCAGTAGAGACTGCTTGAAGATCATCGCTAGACTGGGCGCAAACCAATTGAATCCGTGCATCAAATCCATAAGCCGAAAGAATGGCGTTGGCTAAATTACTCTGGGTTTCTAGCGCAGCGCGATAAGTAGGATCTTCATCGCCACTTAATAAGAGCACTACCTCGCCAAAGCCATAACTCAAAGCACCCAACCAGAAATCAAGGCCAGTTGAGGCAATATGTTCAATGCCATAAGGAAGTACAAAGGCTGGTAAACCTTCAAATTGCTTTGGCCTTAAATGTGCAGCGCGGCCCAAGGCATCAATCATTTGCGTGCCAAGCTTAAGCGTATGCAATAACAAGGTGGGTGCAGTCGATTGCTTTAACTTAGCACTCTGCTCGCTAAATACACGGACTAAGGTTTTAATTTCTTTACCTTGATGGGGAACGCTGGGATAGTTATAGCGCATTGCACCCGATGGGCAAACAGTAGAACATGCCCCACAACCCATACAGAGGTTGGGATTCACTTCAACGCTACCTAAGCCACCCTTAAACAAAGAGCTTATCGCCCCCGTAGAACAAACGTCAATACAGGCGCTGCACCCTACTTTTCCATTGCGGCCATGCGCACACACTTTTTCGTTGTAAGCAAAGTATTTGGGTTTTTCAAATTCACCAATCAATCCAAGCAATTGGTTTGCAACCAAAGCCTGCTCCAAGGGATCTTTGCCGGGAGCAAAATAACCTTGCGGGGTTTGGCTCATGCGCATTTGAGGATTGGTGCGCATATCCATCACTAAATCAAATTCTGAACTACGCTTACGCTCAACACGATCGAAGGCAATGGCGCCAATGCTTGCGCAGGCAGTAACGCATGCCCGATGCGATTGACATTTATCCAAATCAATCTGAAATGAATCATCAATTGCATTTTCTGGACACACATCAATACAAGCGCCACAGCGAGTACACATCTCCGGATCAATCGGGTTTTCCAAATCCCAATCTACCGTGAAGTTACCCAAATAACCATCGAGCTTGGTGACATCACCTGTATAGACTGGGAAATTACGTGTAATGGGTAATGCGCCTGGCTCAGTACAGAGCACCGACACATCTAAAGAATCGCTTAACTTTTCTGCCCAAGCTAAAGCTTGATTTCCAGATCCAATAATTAACAGCCTACCCAAGCTTTCGTAATTCACTACAGGCACGGGCTCAGCTTCTGGCATATCTGCTAATGCAAGTAAGGCAGCAATCTTGGGTCCAGATGATTTGGCCTCTTGCGTCCAGCCTGCCACTTCTCGTATATTGACAAACCGCAGTGGCGCCACCAATGGCTTTTCTGATTGGGCCACCAGCTCACCAAATAAGGCACCCTCTTGAGTACATGCGATCACTAGCGGTTCATTGCCATCAAGCGCCTTCAAAAACGAGCCGACCTCCTGTCTGCACAATGAGGTATGCATGGTCACACCTAAAGCCTTTGCATCCAATGGCATCGTGCCATTGCAGTTACAAACTAATTTTTGGCTCATCACTCTTCTTCTTAACTGGTTTTCTTATCGACTGGGGTGGAGTCTAATTGATCGATACCCTCTGTAGGCAATCGATCTATGGATGTTAAATCAGTCTGATTGCGCAAGGGTAAAGTCTGCTTTGATTCAGAATCCGGTAACGGCAGAGTGCCGCTCGCGTTTTCCTCCTCAATAGGGCTTCCATCCTCTTTGCGGAAAATATTAAGCATGTCTGACTGAACCATGCGTTTGAGCATTTCCAAGGGGATCGGATCGGGCTTGGAATAATCATCGATATAAATATCCAAGCCATCCATCACATTGAAGTGAGGATCTGAGAACATCTTTTTTAAAGCCGCTTGTTGAACAGCAGGATCGACTCCAGGCTGCATAAAAGCTGAGAAGTCTGGCGCAAAACGATCAATTTTCTCTACATCCTCCAAGGATGCTAGTGGAGGCGCAGGAATGGCATCCGCTTCATTTACGGTAGGCGCTGTTGATTGAGCGACTACTTGTTTATCTGCCTGCTCAGGCTCAAGGGTTTCGCCGGCCTTACGGCGTGACCAGCGATTGAGAAATCCGCCAGCCATTAATCCTCTCCTGAGCGCTCAGCGCCTTTGAATGATGCTGGACGGTGCCGTTTCTTTGGTTCAGGCCGGTAATGCTCATTGACATATTCCTGTAACCAAGCTGCATGCTCGTCACTGAGAAGCACGGAGTCGACTGATTCCCCACCATCAAGCAAGCGAGCAGCTTCGTTATAGCTCACACAAATTCGATGTGGAACCGCAAATTGAGGCTCTACTCGGGCCAGATCAATGGATGATGAATTAATGTAGCTCCCAATATCCTCCTCAAGACGCCACATGACAAACCAACAAGGCTTAGCAGAAGAAAGATTGAGATAGTAGCCTTCCGCTTCATCTGGAAATAGATTGAGCTCAAAACCGGTAAAGAGCCAAGACTCTCCATCATCATCGCGCCCTAAGAATTGACCACTGATTTGATCGCCTTCATTTCTTGAAGAGGCAAATTGCCCAAAATCGGGCAATACCTCACAAGGAGCCCAACGAAATGAGATCCATGGATTATCAATATTCTGCTTACGCATCACTACTGCAAAGCGCATAAATCCTTAGGTATTTTGAACAACGATATTAGGAAACTTACTGCTCATATCTTTTGAAAGACTAGCTACTTTGATGGCCACTTGCCGAGCGATAGTTTTATAGATGGCACTAATGGCTCCATCGGGATCAGCCACTACAGTTGGACGCCCTGCATCGGCCTGCTCGCGAATAGACAGATTGAGTGGGAGAGCACCTAAGAATTGGGTGTCATATTCTTTACACATCTTTTCACCGCCACCCGCGCCAAATACATGCTCTTCATGACCGCAACTAGGGCAAATATAGGTACTCATATTTTCAATAATGCCAACGATCGGTACACCAACCTTCTCAAACATCTTGAGGCCTTTACGAGCATCTAACAGGGCAATATCTTGAGGGGTAGTCACAATGACAGCGCCAGTTACTGGCACTTTCTGGGATAGGGTGAGCTGAATATCACCAGTACCGGGAGGCATATCAACAATCAAATAATCTAGATCACGCCAGCGTGTTTGACGGAGCAATTGCTCCAGTGCAGATGTCACCATGGGACCGCGCCACACCATAGGACTGTCTTCTTCAATCAAGAAACCAATTGAGCTCGCCTGTAAGCCATGGCCTTCCATGGGCTCGATCGTATTTTCTTCAATCGATTCTGGTCGACCCGTTATGCCCAGCATCATCGGTAAGCTAGGGCCATAAATATCAGCATCTAAAATTCCTACTTGAGCACCCTCTGCTGCCAATGCCAAAGCGAGATTTACTGAAGTGGTAGATTTTCCTACTCCACCCTTTCCGCTAGCAACAGCAACAATATTTTTAACGCCTGGCAATAACTTCACGCCGCGTTGCACAGCATGGGACACAACAAGACTACTCACATTCACGCTAACATTTTTGACTTCAGGCAGAGCGCGCAGTGCATTAATGACCGACTTGCGAATATCGTCAAATTGACTTTTAGCGGGATATCCTAAAACAATATCTAGATTGATGTTGCCGTCTTCAACACGCAGATTTTTCACCGCCTTTGCAGTGAAAAAATCGATTTGCGTATTGGGGTCAATAAGCCCTTTTAACGCTGCTTGAACAGCTTCTACAGTAACAGCCAAAACACTCTCCTAAGAATAACAATCCCAACAAGAACTCGAAAGCCCACTTATTTAACGGTTAGGATCAATTGAATAGCGCCTAGATTAACCGCTCATGCAAAATTTTGCTTAAAGCGGTACTAATTCGCTACAGGAAAGCCCGCATCAGATATCAGCTGGGCAGCTAGCTCTGGAGATAGGCTAGTTTCAAGTCTAAGGATTTGGGTTGCTAAGTCAGCCTGTACTTTAGCCTGGGGATCTTGAGCCTGAACCGCCCGAGTAACGGCATTAATACACCCACCGCAAGTCATTCCGGAAACTGTGAGAGTAAACATGATTACCTTTATCTTAAGTAGTCTTGTAAATGAGAAATAACACACCCTTTGAAACCTTGCTGTAGATTATCTTCTATATGAGTACTGAAAAACCCGTAAATTCTGATTTCTATACCCTAGATATTGGGGGCATGACCTGCGCCTCTTGTGTGGGTCGGGTTGAAAAAGCGTTGAACAACATCCCCGGTGTTGAGGCGGCCACTGTCAATCTGGCGACCGAACAAGCCAAAATACGGCTCAAAGATGGTTCAGCAATCCGTATGCAAGAAATCATCTCCTCAATCCAAAAAACGGGATATGAGGCCAAGGAGAGCACCCCCCATGGCAGTGGTGGTGAACTTGCTTCAAAGCCCTTTTGGGCTAACGATGGTTTGGGGCGTGTACTTCTGAGTTTTATTCTTTCGGCGCCCCTTGTCTTACCGATGTTCTTAATGCCTTTTGGCATTCATTGGTCTTTATCACCAAAATGGCAATTCATCCTAGCTACTCCTGTTCAATTTATATTGGGGTGGCGTTTTTATAAAGCTGGGTATAAATCCGTGATGGCTGGCGCTGGCAATATGGATTTATTGGTTGCGCTTGGCACTAGTGCAGCATACGGTCTAAGTATTTACCAAATGTTGGTCGTACCCCATGCTCATCAGGAGCTCTACTTTGAGGGGTCCGCAGTCATTATCTGCATGGTCTTATTGGGTAAATGGCTTGAAGCAAGAGCAAAGCAACAAACCAGCGAAGCGATTCGCGCCCTACAAAAACTGTGGCCCGAGCATGCGAAAGTACTAGACGCTGAATTGCTTATTACAGATGGCACTCTACTCGATCAATATCGAGATCTTCCTTTGGATCAAATTCTTCCAAAAGATCGGGTTCTAGTCTTGCCAGGCGAGCGCATCCCGGTAGACGGCAATATCTTATTAGGCGCAAGTCACGTTGATGAATCCCTGCTGACTGGCGAAAGCGATCCCGTTAAAAAAGGGATTGGCGCAAAAGTTATTGGTGGCGCACTGAATGGTGAAGGCGTCCTCGTCATAGAGGCCTCAGCAGTTGGTATAGAAAGCATTCTCGCAAAGATCATCACCTTAGTAGAGGATGCCCAAACCCAAAAGGCTCCGATACAAAAACTAGTAGATCAAGTCAGCGCTGTTTTTGTCCCAACCGTTATTGTGATCGCCGCAATTACCGCTCTTGCCAACTGGTATTTTTTAGACTCTGCATCTATTGCTATTTTGCGTGCAGTATCTGTATTGGTCATTGCTTGTCCTTGCGCGCTTGGACTAGCAACTCCCGCAGCCATCATGGCAGGCACTGGAGTTGCAGCGCGCTTTGGTATTTTAATTAAAGATCCACAGGTACTTGAGCAAGCGCATCGTCTGAGTATTGTGGCGTTCGATAAGAC
>CAIKGX010000113.1 GCA_903827075.1 uncultured beta proteobacterium
TAGAAGCGGCTAATAAGCAGTTTTATCAATAGTTTGCTCGAAATTATTGAATGACTAATTTATCGGGCCTATTTGGCCCCTTTGCCTTTATTGGGCTTCTTGCGCTTTCAAATGTCTTTATGACATTTGCTTGGTATGCACACCTCAAAAATTTATCTTCTAAACCATGGTGGATGGCCGTGTTTGCTAGTTGGGCTATTGCCTTGCTTGAATACGCCTTCCAAGTCCCAGCGAACCGGATTGGGTATCAATATTTTTCATTGGGTCAACTAAAGATTACGCAGGAGGTTATTACCTTAAGTGTTTTTGTGCCTTTTGCTGTTTTTTATATGGGCGAACCATTTAAGACTGATTACATCTGGGCTGGCTTATGCTTGTTAGGGGCCGTCTATTTTATGTTTAGAAATTAGGTTTGGGTTAAGTCCTATAGGGCACCATTTGATTTTGTCTTGAATGAAAAAAACGCCACCCTTATTAAAGAGTGGCGTTTTTACTTAATGCTGCTTCCCATACTGGAGAAGCCTTACATATTAGACGGTTACAGTATCTGCAACATCGCTAAACGATTTGATCTTGTCAAAGTTCATATAGCGATAGACCTCTGCTGCATTGGCATTCAGAGCACCTAACTGATCAAGGTATTCCTGCATCGTTGGAATGCGTCCAAGTAGAGCGGCAACAGAGGCCAACTCAGCAGAAGCCAAGAATACGCGAGTATCGATACCTAAGCGGTTAGGGAAGTTTCTGGTTGATGTAGAAACTGCGGTAGAGCCTTTGCGGATCTGAGCTTGGTTACCCATGCACAATGAACAGCCTGGCGTTTCCATACGGGCACCAGTGCGACCAAGAATGCCGTAATACCCTTCCTCAGTCAGAACCATTTGGTCCATCTTTGTAGGGGGTGCGATCCATAAGCGAGTAGGCATATCTGTCTTGCCTTCAAGCACCTTACCAGCAGCACGGAAGTGACCAATATTGGTCATGCAAGAACCAATGAATACTTCATCGATTTTCTCGCCAGCAACTTCAGAGAGGAATTTCACATCATCTGGGTCATTAGGGCATGCCAGAATAGGCTCTTTGATTTCGCTCATATCGATTTCAATGATCTCAGCATAATCAGCATTCGCATCAGCCGTTAACAACTCTGGTTTAGCAATCCAAGCTTCCATTGCTTTGATGCGACGACCGAGCGTACGCTTATCTTCATAACCATTAGCAATCATCCACTTCATCAAAGTGATGTTTGAGCGCATGTATTCAATGATGGGCTCTTTGCTCAACTGAACGGCGCAACCACCAGCTGAACGTTCTGCTGAAGCATCTGATAATTCAAATGCTTGCTCTACTTTCAGATCAGGTAAGCCTTCAATTTCTAAGATGCGACCAGAGAAAATATTTTTCTTGCCTTGCTTCTCAACAGTCAACAATCCCTTTTTGATAGCGTACAAAGGAATGGCATTGACAAGGTCACGCAAGGTGATGCCATCTTGCATCTTGCCTTTAAAGCGAATCAATACGGACTCAGGCATATCTAAAGGCATGACGCCAGTAGCTGCAGCAAAGGCTACCAAGCCAGAACCTGCAGGAAATGAGATGCCGATGGGGAAGCGGGTATGGCTATCGCCACCAGTACCGCAGGTATCAGGCAAAAGAAGGCGATTTAACCAACTGTGGATCACGCCATCACCTGGACGCAGGGCAACACCACCACGATTAGTCATGAATGATGGCAACTCATGGTGAGTACGAATGTCTACGGGCTTAGGATAAGCAGAGGTGTGACAGAAAGACTGCATCACTAGGTCTGCGGAGAAACCCAAGCAAGCCAAGTCTTTTAATTCATCGCGGGTCATTGGACCAGTGGTGTCTTGTGAGCCAACAGTAGTCATATGGGGCTCGCAATACGTACCTGGGCGAACGCCTTGACCTTCTGGCAGGCCACAAGCACGACCAACCATCTTCTGCGCCAAGCTGAAACCCTTCTTGTTATCAGGCGGGCTAACTGGCAAGCGGAATTCGGTAGAAGCTGGCAAACCAAGTGCGGCACGGGCTTTAGATGTCAGGCCACGACCAATGATCAAAGGAATACGACCACCAGCACGAACCTCATCTAAGATCACGGGTGACTTGAGTGAAAACTCCGCAATTTCTGTTCCATTTTTAAAGGCTTTGCCTTCATATGGGCGCAATTCAATTTCATCGCCCATATTCATTTGAGATACATCGAGCTCTACTGGCAAAGCGCCGGCATCTTCCATGGTATTAAAGAAGATAGGAGCAATTTTGGTGCCCAAGCAAACACCACCAAAGCGCTTGTTAGGTACAAACGGAATATCTTGACCAGTCCACCACAACACAGAGTTGGTAGCTGATTTACGTGAGGAGCCGGTACCTACTACGTCTCCAACGTAAGCAATTTGATGGCCTTTTTTCTGCAAAGCTTCAATTTGCTTCATTGGGCCACGAACGCCAACCTCATCTGGCTCGATACCTGGACGGGGGTTCTTGAGCATGATGGTGGCATGCAATGGAATATCTGGACGGCTCCATGCATCTGGGGCTGGTGACAAATCATCGGTATTGGTTTCACCGGTTACTTTAAATACGGTGAGCTTCATGCTATCTGGAACGGCAGGGCGACTAGTAAACCACTCCGCATCGGCCCAGCTTTGCAATACTTCCTTGGCCAGTACATTGCCTTTTTCGGCCATTTCTTGAACATCATGGAAATAGTCAAACATTAATAAAGTCTTTTTGAGGGCTGCAGCTGCTGTAGCACCGCACTCTGCATCAGCCAAAAGCTCTACTAATGGCTTGATGTTGTAACCACCAAGCATGGTGCCCAACAACTCAGTAGCCATAACGCGAGAAATTAACGGGGACTTCACCGTTCCTTTTGCGACGGCATCCAAAAACTCTGCCTTCACCTTAGCTGCTTCATCAACGCCAGCGGGTACGCGATAGGTAATTAGCTCTACTAATTCAGCCTCTTTACCTTTAGGTGGATTTTTCAGTAAATCTACTAAGAGGGCAGTTTGATCTTTAGTGAGGGGTAGGGCTGGGATTCCAAGTGCTGCGCGTTCGGCAACATGTGCGTTGTAGGCTTCTAGCATCGTATTTCCTATTGTGTAAGTGTTATCAACAGTAAGGCTGGGTAGATTTTCTCTTCCCGATCAGTTTATTGTAATTGCTAATTTCAGTCTTATATAAGACTTTATTCTTCAAAAGGCTTAATTCCTCCAAAATGATCCCTAAATAAGGGATTGTTCTAAGGAATATTCGCCTAATCTGGTGCCAATAAAGTGATCATGGGCTAAAAATTGATAAAAGGGAATATGCAGGCTTAAATACGCCAATTCCAGGATGAAATCGATTGGGGATGTAGATGTAGCAATATGGGCAGCTAAAAACATATTCAGTGAATTACTCTTCTAGACTTGGCTATCGTTATAATTACTTTTTCCAACAGAGCTTAAGCGATGACCAAATACGTTTTTGTCACTGGTGGTGTGGTTTCTTCCTTAGGGAAAGGAATCGCAGCTGCCTCGCTTGCCGCGA
>CAIKGX010000114.1 GCA_903827075.1 uncultured beta proteobacterium
ATTCTCCATAGCCAACTGCGTAGCACTACCACCTATCAGCGCATACTGATTTTCAAACCCTTTAAATGCTTTCTCTAAGACCTTTATGGTGGGATATTTTCAAGAGTACAAGGGGTGCCAATAGGAAAATTCACCCTGTTGTCAGGTCAGTCGAGAGAATAACTGAGGGAATAAAACAAAGAGTCCCGTGTTTAGGGGCTCTGCTGTCGTATATGGCGGAAGAGGTGAGATTCGAACTCACGGAGGACTTTCATCCTCGCCAGTTTTCAAGACTGGTGCATTCAACCGCTCTGCCACTCTTCCTTTGCGAATTGAGTCCTATATTATAAGGAATTCAGAAATCTACGACACAAAAAGCAAATAAGCCCTGTTTTAACGATCACCTTAATTCGCTCAAATAAAACATCACGCCCAAGCAACATGGTCACCACCCTGATAATCTAGTCAGGAGTATCAATGATGAATAAGCACTGGGCGGTACAGGATGCAAAAGCCAAATTTAGCGAACTTCTCAATGCCTGTCTCGAGAATGGGTCTCAAGTAATCACTATGCGTGGTCATGAGACGGCAGTATTAATCACAATCAAGGAGTGGAATGCATTGAAAAATTCAGTTAAGCCATCCCT
Organism: uncultured beta proteobacterium; assembly: GCA_903827075.1. Lineage (GTDB taxonomy): Bacteria > Pseudomonadota > Gammaproteobacteria > Burkholderiales > Burkholderiaceae > Polynucleobacter. The sequence goes on from CAIKGX010000114.1 coordinate 627, forward strand.
AAAATCACTTTTGCTATCAGAGGATGCTAAGGGTGAATTACTCCTTCCCAAGCGTGGTCAAGGCGTATCTCGCAAACCTATAAAACTGTGAGCCAGCGCATGTACCTATTGGATACCAATATCATTTCAGAATTACGAAAACCAAAACCTCATGGGGCGGTATTGGAGTGGTATAAAAATATCTCAGATGAAGCTTTGCATATTTCCGCAGTTTCCATAGGCGAAATTCAAGTAGGAATCGAACTTACCAGGGGGCAAGATAAAAAGAAGGCTGAAGCTATAGAGCTATGCATAAACTCTATAAAGACTCCTTAAGCAAGCTCTCTAAATACTTCGCAATAGCTAGACTAGAGGTCAGGCCGGGGGACTCAAAACCATAGAGGTTATATAAGCCGTGCAATTGGTGTTGCTGTGGCCCGTCAAAGCAAAAGTCTCCAGCGGGCGTATTGGGGGCTACGATCTTAGCCCTCACTCCTGAGTAATCAGCTTGTAGAGCACCATCTTTCAGTCCAGGCCAATAGGTCCTTACCGCCGCATAAAATCCCTCACCCCGCCTAACATCTACGGAATAGTCAATCTGACCTTCAGTCTCTATTTCTAGCCATTGCACATCGGGGCCAAACTTTGCTTGACCACCCATATCGAGGGTGAGATGCACTCCTAAGCCACCAGGTTCTGGGATTGGATAAATCAAATGACTGAATGGAGATTTTCCTGAGAGTGAGAAGTAATTGCCTTTTGCAAAATAGGCCTTCGGAATTTTCTCCTTTGGTAGGCCTTCAATACATCGCGCAATGGCAGGAGCACTTAGGCCGGCGCAATTGATCAGTAATTTTGTTTGGATGTGCATACCATCAGCACCACCAATTTCCAATTCAAATCCGCCTTCTGCATTTTTACCAATCGGTTTTGCACTCAGTAATGGTGATTGATACGCAACCATGCCACCAGCATCTTCAAAGCCTCCCAGCAAGGAAAGCATATAGCCGTGACTATCAACCACTCCCGTTGTGGATGATAGGAGTGCAGCTTCGCAGCGAAGCTCGGGCTCAAGTGCCCTTGCTTGTTCGCCAGAAAGCATCTTCATTTCTGGAACAGAATTATTTTGCGCTTTATACAAGATGGCCCGCAGATCATCAATCTGCGAATCATTACTAGCTACGATCAATTTTCCATAGGCATGAGTGGCAACTTGGTGGCTTCTGCAGTATTCATAAAGAAGGCGATTACCTTCTACGCAAAGCTGAGCTTTAAGAGAGTCTTTTATGTAATAAATGCCCGCATGGATCACTTCGCTATTGCGTGCGCTGCTAATGGTGCCAAATGCAGCTTCGCGCTCGAGCAAAATGGTTTCTCGGCCCTGCAGAGCCATTTCTCGTGCTACTGCCAATCCAATGACTCCAGCACCGACAACTACACAGTCCACCTGCTCCATCTAAGCGTCCCAGCATCTATTTATTAGTAGCAACATACCGAAATCGTAACATTTACAGTGTTTTAATGGGTTTGACATCGGATATTGATAAAATCTGAGATTACTTATGCAAGCCAAGAAAGCCAATCCTCATGTAATTAATAGCACGCCTAATAGCGCTCATAGCGCTATTGATGTGGTGCTCGATACAGCCTATCAAGGAATAAGTGCTAGCCAATGGAAAAAGCTATTTTCCAAAGCAAGAGAATCTGGCCTTGAGCAATTTATTGCAGATATGTTTGCTGGTAAACATATTAATAACAGCGAAGATCGCCCTGCCCTTCATTGCGCATTGCGTAATCTTAAAAAGACTCCTGTATTTATTGATGGCCAAGATGTCATGCCAGCAGTGGCAGAAGTTTGGCAACGTATAGAAGCGCTTTGCAATAAATGGGTAGGCGTGACCGATGTCATTCACATTGGCATTGGTGGCTCTGACTTTGGTCCGCGCTTAGCAATTGAAGCTTTAGCTCATGTGCCAGGCATTGACAGTCGAGGTATGCGTATGCATTTCTTGGCGAATATTGATACTGCGGAATTAGCGCGTATTCTGGCGCGTGCGCAACCCAATAGCACTCGAGTCATTATTGTTTCTAAGTCATTTACAACCTTAGAGACCACCATGAATGCCAAAGCCGTTGTTAATTGGCTTAAAGAGAATAATTGCACCAGCGGTCAAATCAGTCGCGCCCTTTATGCAGTTACTGCTAATGTAACTGCTGCCAAGGAATTTGGTATTGCAGAAGATCAAATATTCCCATTCTGGGATTGGGTCGGCGGTCGCTATTCAGTTTGGTCTGCAGTTGGGCTTCCCATTGCCTTGCAGTATGGCTTTGATACCTTTAAAGAATTTTTAGCTGGCGCAGAAGCGATGGACTTGCATTTTAAGAATGCACCCCTCGAAGAAAATTTGCCGGTCATCATGGCTCTGGCCCTGCTCCATCAACAAGAAAAACACAAAATCAAAGCCTATGCAGTGATTCCTTATGCCGATGCCTTAGATTGGTTTCCAAAGTGGTTGCAGCAACTCGATATGGAAAGTAATGGCAAAAGTGTTGATCGTGATGGCAAGCCGGTAAAGTATTCCTCTCCAATCGTGTTTGGGAGTGCCGGAAGTAATGCACAGCATTCTTACTTTCAGCTTCTACACCAGGGTACAGAAATTATTCCCATTGATTTCATTGCAGTCCGAGAACCCATGAGCAACCGTCCTGAGGCCGTCGCGCATCATCGTATTCTGTTATCCAACTGCTTAGCGCAAGCCCAAGCGCTAGCTAATGGCAAAGATGATGAGAATCCAAATAATGTCTACCCAGGCAAGCGTCCTAGTAACCTTTTATTGCTGCCCAAGCTCAATCCCTTCTATCTTGGTGCGCTGCTTGCTCTTTATGAAAATCGTACTGCTAGCTTAGGTGCACTCTGGAATATCAACAGCTTTGATCAGCCTGGTGTTGAGTATGGCAAGGTACTGGCTAAGCCGATTGAGAAAGCCTTGGCAAGTGATGAAACTAACATTCAAGCTAGCGCAGATATTGATGCCGTTACTGCCGCCCGCATTAATTTATTAAATTCATAAGCATTTCCAGCATCCCAATCTGATTGATTGACATTACCCACTCAGTTGTTTAAACTTGTATAAACAACTATTTAGGAGTAAACATGGCTCCAGCACTCAAAGTAGAACAGACAGTACAAGAATGGGGTAACGGCTTAGGTGTTAGGATTACCTCGCCCGTAGCTAAAGCAGCCCATTTATCGCAAGGTGTTCCCATTTCTGTTGAAGTGGTTAAAAACGGGGTATTGCTCAGGGTGGTTGGTAAGCCCAAACTCAGCCTAAATCAAAAGCTCAAAGCCTTTGATCCAGAGCGGCATGGCGGCGAAGTAATGACATCCAAACCAATCGGGAAAGAAATTATTTAATGGCAGAAAAATTAAAAGCTTGGGTGCCTGAACGTAGAGATATGATCTGGATTAACTTTAATCCACAATCAGGCAAAGAAATGAAAGACGAACACCCTATGCTTGTCATTTCTCCAAAAGCATTTAATGAAAAAACCGGTATTGTCATTGGCCTCCCAATGACGCATGCACAATCAAATGAAACAAACCCTTTTGCAATTAAATTTTCCGTTGGTCGTGGCGAGCCTGTTTATATTTTGACTCACCAGCCTAAATCATTCGATTGGCGTCAACGCTCTGCAAGACCACACCCCTGGAAAACTCTGCCACCAGCCCTTTTTCAAGAGGCTTGCGTGGGACTAAATTCGATCATTGAGATCACTCACTAATAAAACTAGGATTAAGAGTGCAACTATCCCCATCTATTTTTAAAGCTTATGACATCCGCGGCATTATTGATGAGACTTTAGACCCTTCCATCGCCACACTCATTGGCCAAGCTTTTGGCACTGAAATGCGCGAGCTTGGCGAGACTGACATTGTGATTGGACGTGATGGTCGTTTATCTGGCCCTAGTTTGATTGAGGCTTTGACTGAAGGTCTACTTTCTACCGGCATTAACGTGATTGATTTAGGTATGGTGGCTACTCCGATGGTGTACTTCGCTGCTAATCATACGATTGATGGAAAAACACCGAAGTCCGGCATCATGATCACGGGTAGCCATAACCCACCGAACTACAACGGCTTCAAAATGGTTCTGGGTACTGCCGCTATTTATGGCGAGCAAATTCAGGATCTGCGCAAGCGTATCGAAGCCAAGCAATTTGTCAGTGGCCAAGGAAGTCGTAGCACCTTTGATATTTTCCCAATGTATCTCCAGTACATCGTGGGTGATGTGAAGATCGCCCGCCCAATGAAAATTGCAGTCGATTGTGGCAATGGTGTTGGCGGTGCGTTTGCTGGAAAGCTTTTTAGAGCCTTAGGCTGCGAAGTACAAGAGTTATTCTGCGAAGTAGATGGCCATTTTCCAAATCACCATCCTGATCCAGCGCATATTGAAAATCTGCAAGATCTTATCAAGAACCTCCAAACTACTGATAACGAATTGGGCCTCGCTTTTGATGGCGATGCCGATCGCTTAGGTGTGGTGACTAAAGACGGTCAAGTGATTTTTCCTGACCGTCAAATGATGCTTTTTGCTAAAGATGTTCTCTCCAGAAATCCTGGTGGCCAAATTATTTATGACGTCAAATGCACTAGAAATCTTGCTAAATACGTCAAAGAACATGGTGGTGAACCCCTCATGTGGAAAACAGGGCACTCTCTTGTTAAAGCCAAACTCAAGGAAACAGGCGCCCCACTCGCTGGTGAGATGAGTGGTCATATCTTCTTCAAAGACCGTTGGTTTGGTTTTGATGATGGTCTTTATACCGGCGCTCGCTTATTAGAGATCCTTAGCAAAGAAAATAATCCAAGCGATACCCTCAACAATCTACCGAATGCGATCTGCACTCCAGAACTGCAATTGGCCTGTGTTGAAGGTGAGCCATTTGCATTGTTAGAGACTATTAAAGCCAATGCGAAGTTCCCTACCTCCGAGTCTATCAATACGATTGATGGCGTGCGTGTGGAATATGCCGATGGCTTTGGCTTGGCTAGACCATCCAATACCACCCCGGTAGTAGTGATGCGCTTTGAGGCGGATAGTGAGGAAGCAATTGCCCGCATTCAGGCAGAGTTTAAGGTAGCGCTATTGGCGGCTAAGCCAGGGGCAAAGCTGCCTTTCTAAATACCCACATAATTTATGCGCATATTGACTACGCATAAATTATCCATATAATTCATTCATGATCATTCATAACTCCTCCCGCATTGGCGATCGACCTTTAAAAAGGGCGACTAATCTCACCCTGACTTCTGAGGTTCTTGAAGAGGCAAAAAAGTTAGGCATCAACATATCCAAGGTGTGTGACACCTTTTTAGAATCTCTCGTAAAACAAGAGAAAGAGCGACTTTGGAAGCTGGAGAATACAAAGTTTATAGATGAATATAACCAACTCACCGATAAAGAAGGTCTTCCACTCGACAAGTGGAGAAGCTTTTAATGGCCAGATTTAGCATTTATCAAAATGCTGACGATCATACAAAAACCACTCCTTATATTCTTGATGTACAAAC
>CAIKGX010000115.1 GCA_903827075.1 uncultured beta proteobacterium
AATACGATCCAAACCTCTATTGAGGATTTAACGCAAAAGATTGGTTTACCAAAGCCCACCTTGATTCCCATCTCTGCACTACTTGGCGCCAATGTAGTGACCGCGAGCAAAGATACACCTTGGTATAAAGGCCCCACCTTGCTGCAATGGCTTGAAGTATTAGATACAAGCCCTCAGTCAGAAAAAACGGCATTGCGCCTCCCGATTCAGTATGTGGCACGTCAAGATGGCAGCGCTTCAGATGACTTTCGTGGATACCTTGGTCAAATTGAATCGGGTAGTATTAGCAAGGGGCAAAAGATCAAAGTTTTACCAGGCAATTTAGAGGCAACCGTTGCTGAGATCTATTTAGGAAATCGCTCCAATCGCGAACAAGCTAATAGTAACAATGCGGTGGATTCAGCACTTACTGGTGAAGCTGTAGCTATTCGCTTAGCTGAAGATATTGATATCTCCAGAGGCTGCCTCTTTGTAAGCGCTGATGACAATACCCCTCCCATTTTAAGCAAACAGATCTCTGCTGATTTATGCTGGTTAGATAGTGAGCCACTTTCATTAAGCCGTAAATATGCTTTGCGTCACACCAGCAATACCGTGGGTGCAAAGGTGAAGACCATTCATAGGGTGTTAGATGTGGAGACCCTGTCACACGGCAGCGATATTCATGCCCTCACCACGAATGAAATTGGCCGCGTAGACTTCGTATTGCAAAAACCAATTGCAGCGGATCTATTTGATCAGTCACAACGCACGGGTGCGTTTATCTTGATTGATGAGGCCACTAATCACACGGTAGCAGCTGGCATGATTCGGGAGCTCACTGCTTTAGCTTGAGATGGCAATAGACTGGTAACTCAGGTGGCTTGACCCGCTGGGGTTTTGTGCATTGCGTGCAATTGCTACGGTGTCTAAGATAATCAAGAGCCCCTCTGACAATCTAAATGCTCCCAGTATGGCATCTTGAAATTGGCCAGATAAATGCGTTGGTGGCAAAACTAGCCCATCCAAATTAAAGGTTGCGATATCACCAATAGCATCTACTGCTAAAGCAATATTGTTATCTTGAACTTTTAAGATAATACAAAATGACTCGGACTTTGCATCACCTATATTCAAATAAGCACCCATATCTACTACAGGCATCAACAAGCCACGTAAGTTCAGAATTCCTCGAATCATTTTTGGGCTACCGGGAACCTTAGTACATCTTAAGTTTTTATTCACCTCAATCAATTCGTCTGATGGCACTCCAAGCAAATAGGAGCCGACGTTAAAAGTAAGAAAAGAGCGTTCCATTTAGCTTGGTAAATACAAATCGATGACTTGAGGATACTCGCCAGAGTCTTCTTGAATATTGTGCATGATGAGAACCTCCTCTAAATCCAATACATTGATCACTTGATCATTGTGGATGATGCACCCATTTAAACCCTTTTGGGGTGATGCCAGCTCATGCAACTTAGCGGGCACCTCAATAATATCGGTCACCTGCCTTACTACAAGCCCATACATACGATCTCGATAGCGACAGGTTAGTACAGGCACCCGAAGAGCTGTTGCTGGGAAGTTTTTAGCGCCTCCACTGACATACTGCTCTAGTCGAACCAAATCCATTAGTTGCTCATTGAAATAGACAACTTCACGATCGCCATTTTGCTGAATCTGGGCTGTATCCAATTTAATAATGTGGTCAATAGCATCCAGAGGTAAAGCAATCTTATTAAGTCCAGGGATTTCAAAGAGTAATACCGAAATCATTTCCTCAACAGCAGGAATATAGAGCTCATCTTGCTTAATGGGGTTCAATTCCAGGCGCTCAACTAAGCCAGATTGACGAGCGATACCGTCCACATCCAAGATCAGGGCTACATCGCCATTACCCATAATCGTTGCCCCAGCAAACTTAGACATATCTCTTAATAGCTCGCCCAAGGGCTTAATCACTACATCCTGAATATTGAGAACCGCCTCCACTACCAAGCCAAAAAGGGTGCCATTGAAATTGAGTACAGCAATAAATAATTTCTGTTTTGGAGTGGTCTCAGGAGTGGGTAAATTTAATTGCTCGTTTAAGAAAAGCAAAGGAATTAACTTATCTCTTAAGCGGTAAGTGGGTGTTCCATAAAAGTCCTCAATGCCATTATTAGTTTGATTTGGCGCAAAACGGACTAATTCTAAAATTCGATTTTGCGGAATCAGGAATATTTCCTGTCCTGACTGCACAAAGAGTGTCGGCAAAATGGCCAGGGTGAGCGGTATCTTTAACTTAACGTGCGTGCCTTGATTGGGAACGCTCGTAATTTCAATACTACCCCCAATATTTTCAATATTGTTTTTGACCACATCCATTCCAACTCCCCTGCCCGAGAGATTCGTAACGGCATCTCGAGTAGAAAACCCTGGCAAGAATATCAAGTCGATCAACTCTTTATTACTGAGAGAGTTAGCCTTTTCAGGACTGATCAGGCCATTGGAAATCGCCCTTTGTCTAACGCGCTCATAGTCAACGCCTGCCCCGTCATCAATGACTTCAACAATCACTATCCCATTTTGATGGGCAGCACGCAAAACCAAATAAGCTACCTCCGACTTACCCTTCTCCAATCGAACCGATGGAGGCTCAATACTATGGTCAATACTATTTCGGATCAGGTGAATTAAAGGGTCTCGAATACTATCTAGCAAAATACGATCTAATTCGGTTTCAGAACCCTCCTGCAAAAGACGCACTTTCTTATGGCACTCTGCAGAAACATCTCGAACCAAACGGGGAAATTTATCCCAAATATGAAAGATGGGTTGCATACGCATTTTCATCATGCGTTCTTGCAATTCCAGAGTTAATAAGTCAATACTTCTGACTGCACTGGTAAATAACTTATCACTAGATTGCTGTGAAAAAGGCAGCAATCGATTGCGCGCCAAGACCATTTCGCTGGCGATATTCATCAATTTATCCAGAACATCTGGATTCACTTTGACTGGTACTACGACCTCTTGTCCGGAGGAATTTGACTGGGTAGCCTCTAAAGGTGAATGGCTCTCCAAGATGACCTGTGGAGAAGCACCATCTTCATCAGGAAAATCCTCTATCGTCTTTTCTAACTCAGGCACAGCATTGGCGCTTGACTCAGCTTTCACTTTCTCGGCTGTAACTAAACCCAATAAATCCTCAATAAGTTTGAAGTCATCCCCTGCAGGTTCAATATGATTGAGTTCTATACCTTCGATAATGAGCCGAAGGATGTCATTCATTTCAAGTAATCGGGTAGATTTTGCAAAATCTAATTCGACCTGTCCCGCCCGAATTTTCCCCAATAAGCTCTCTCCCGCATGGGAAAGTTTTTCCAACCTCTTTAAGGAAAAAAAGCCACTACTCCCTTTAAGGGTATGCAGACCTCGAAAAATGTTCCCTATTAAAGATTGGTCATTCGGGTTTTCCTCAAGGCGTACAAAATCGACATCTAGTCGATCGATTATTTCCCGGGCTTCCAGGATAAATTCAGCGAGGATTTCGTCGTGATTTTCCATGCAACCTAATAGTAATGGACATTTCTTTGTACGGGCGGATAGAATGAGGGCTAATCAGATATTAGCTTAAATAAGGCAGGATACGCCTCATTCAATAGTTTCACTTATGCATGTACCTTCTATAGGAAGCCCCGCCGAATGTTTCGTAACTTATTAGATAAATTCGAGAGAAAATCGACCGTCAAAACTAAGCTGCAAGTGAGCTTTGGCCTGATCTTATTCTTTACTCTAATTGTTGGCGCTATCTCCATATATAGCTACCATGTCATGGGTCAAAGTGCGGAGTGGCTGTACAAACAAGGTGCCCAAGGAATTGAAGATTCTAAGCAACTGCAGATTGAGGCGGTTACGATTGATATCGATGTAAATCACCTGCTGCTCGCTTCCACCCTACCCAATAAAGTCGAAGGGCAAGCCTTGCGCGAAGAGGTGTTGGCTGATATTGAGAAAAGGCGTAATTCAGTACAAGAAATCATTAAGCGTGTCGACGCAAACATTACTCGGCCCAAGGTTCGGGTGGAGTTTAATGAGCTAGTGGAAGATTTCGACATTTATATGGTGGCGATTGAGCAAATCATTCTTCTAGAGAAAAATTCACCAGCTTCTGCGACGACAATGTATTTTGGGGAAAAGTTTCGAGGATTCAAACCTCGTATCACTAAAAATCTTCAAGATTTCGTAGAGGCAAAATTAGAGAGTGCAAAGCTTTATTACCTAGAAGCAGAAGCAGCAAAGCAATATGCTATCTGGTCAACGATTATCACTATCATCATCTCTTTCTTACTGAGCATATTAATTGGCGTTCGCTTTAGACATTCGATTATTGATCCACTACATAAAACCAGAGAATCCCTTAAGGCCCTAGCCGAATCGAGGCTAAATACTGAAATTGCCGGTATGGACTATGCAGGCGTCACCGGGCAAATTGCCCATGCTGTACAAACCTTGCAACAGAATTTACGGGGTGCTATCCAAGAAATTAGCGGGAATGCACTGATGATCAGCGCCTCATCCGAAGAGCTTGCTGCCGTTAGTGCACAGCTCAATGCCAATGCAGAAGAGACCTCCTCACAAGCCAATGAAGTTGCCCAATCGTCTGATGTTGTTAGTCAAAATACGCAATCTGTAGCAACCTCAACAGAAGAATTTAGTGCAAGTATTCGTGAAATCTCCATCAATGCGATGGAGGCCTCCCGCGTTGCGAATCAGGCAGTCAACATTGCAAATAGCACTAACTTGCAAATGGCCAAACTCAGTAATAGCAGCATTCAAATCGGTGAAGTAGTGGCGGTTATTGCAGACATTGCAGAACAAACTAATTTACTGGCGCTGAATGCCACTATTGAGGCTGCTCGCGCTGGCGAGCTTGGTAAGGGTTTCGCTGTAGTAGCTAATGAGGTTAAAGAGTTGGCTCGATCAACAGCCAAGGCGACAAATGAAATTAGTCAGTCAATCGATGCTATTCAATCTGACGCCAAAGGGGCCATTGAGTCAATTGAAGAGATTACTCAGATTATTAACAAAATTGATGATATTTCCAGTGTTATTGCTACAGCTGTCGAAGAGCAGGCGGCCACAGTGAGTGAAATTTCTCGCAATATTTCAACCTCGGCAGGTAGCTCTGCCAGAATTACAGAAACCGTTGAGGCGGTCGCAATTGCCTCCCGCGGCATTTCTGCAGGGTCATCTGAAATTCAAAACTCTTCCGCTGAATTAGCTAAAGTCGCTGCAAAACTCAAGGAGTTGGTATCAAAATTTGAATGTTAACTTCTGATTACTGAATCCCAATCACTATTACTATTACTAGGACTATAGAATCCACTAGATTCAAATAAAGAAAAAGCCATCCCGAAGGATGGCTTAAAAGAAAATCTATGGAGGTACTACCTAAAGAATGAACTACAGCTTCATATTAGTCCTTTAGAAATCCTTCAAAATAAGGGATCGCATGAATGAGGGGATAAATGCCCTAAACTGGTGCAAATTACTGTTTTATTTACTGGTTAGACCTCTTAATCGCCAATGGTAAATAACTAGATGACATCCAACACCCGAGTTAAAGAGTCACCTTCGAAGTTTGGCTGTTCCCCTATCTCTTCATAGGGATGACCTAGGCGGTTTACCCAGAACACATCAAAGCCAAACCACTTGGCTGCAAGCGCATCCCATGCATTGCTCGAGACAAATAAAATCTCTTCTCTCTTGACGGGGAATGCCTTTAAGAGCAACTCATAGGCTTGTGGAGCCGTTTTAAAAAGGCGCACCTCTTCAACGGTAACTACTTCATCTAAATAAGAATGTAGGCCATTGCTCTTAACTACCGTTGTTAACATTTCCCTACTGCCATTAGATAAAATGGCGGTGGAGATACCCCGCTCTTTAATTGACTTAAGCACCGTTAGGCTGTCTTCAAAACTCGTGAGCTTAGCGTACTGGTCCATTAAACGTTTTTCATTTTCTGCTGTAAGTTGTAAGTTCATTCGCTTACAGACATAGCGCAGAGAACGGATCGTTAGCTCCCAAAATGGCAGATAGTATTTGCTGCCGGCGGGATTGGGATCACTCAAAGTGACTAGGCGGGTATATTCAATTTGGCGATCACGCCACATCAGCGCAAATGCTTGACCATGACCTGGATAGAGCACTTCAGCCAATTGGCCCATGGAGTACACATCAAACAAGGTTCCGTAAGCATCAAAAGCAATTAACTTATACATGCCACTCCTAGCTGTTTAGTGATTCTCTTTAGCGTGATTAATAGAGTATTTTGGTATTTCAATGACCAAGTTTTCACGGGCAACAATGGCTTGGCAGGATAAGCGTGACTTGGGATTAAGGCCCCAAGCTCTATCTAGCAAATCTTCTTCGTTCTCGTCAGGGGGATTTAGGCTTTGGTAGCCCTCTTTTACGATGACATGGCAAGTGGTGCAAGCGCAGACCATATCGCATGCATGCTCGATAGGAATGTCATTCTCAAGTAAGGCTTCACAGATGGACGTACCAGGTGCGACTTCAACTACCGCTCCTTCTGGGCAATACTCACTATGCGGTAGAACAACGATCTGGGTCATTTTTACAATTCTCGATTTCTTTAGATATCTTTTGTACTTCTTTTATATTTCCGCAACATTCTTACCGGCTAAAGCCTTCTGAATACTGGCATTCATCCGCTTTTGCGCAAACTCATCGGTTGCCTTAGCAGCGTGATCTACTGCTTTACGTAAAACAGCACTATCGACTGCATCATTCAGAATCTGTTGAAGAACAGCCATCTCTTGATCAACTGCAATTTGCTCTTGGGCATTAAGCAAACTACGATCACTATTTAAGGCGTTTTGCACTGCATCTAATAAACGCTGTGCATTGACCTGCTCTTCGCGCAAGGATCTCGCCAAGAGATCGACCTTAGCAGAAGAAAATCCATCCTGAAGCATGCGGGTGATTTCAGAATCCGTTAAGCCATAGGAAGGCTTGATATCAATCGATGCCTGCACACCCGAGCCCATCTCTGTTGCGCTAACTGAAAGCAAACCATCGGCATCCACCTGAAATGTCACCCGAATACGCGCCGCACCAGCAGCCATCGGTGGAATGCCGCGTAACTCAAACTTACCTAATGATCTACAGTCTTGCACCAACTCACGCTCGCCCTGCACCACCTGAATGGCTAATGCAGTCTGACCATCTTTAAATGTAGTGAAATCCTGTGCCCGCGCAACCGGAATGGGGGTGTTCCGAGGGATGATTTTTTCTACTAGCCCGCCCATGGTTTCAATGCCAAGGGATAGCGGAATGACATCTAGCAGGAGCCATTCGTCATCCTTGCTTTGATTGCCGGCCAATAAATCTGCTTGCATCGCAGCGCCTAAGGCAACTACTTGATCAGGGTTGAGATTGTTCAAGGGTTTGGTACCAAATAATTCACCGACAGCACGCTGAACATGAGGCATGCGGGTTGCACCGCCCACCATCACAACACCTTTAACGTCTTCAGCCTTCAGACCAGCATCACGTAAGGCCTTCTTTACGGCAACTAATGTTTTATTAATCAAGTTCTGAGTAATCTCAAAGAACTGTGCTTGACTAACGCCTACATTAACTACCGTACCATCGATAAGCGTTTCATGAACCCGCGCCAAAGGGCTATGACTAAGCTGCTCTTTTGCATGGTTGCAAGAGAGTAATAATTTACGATGATCTGAAATAGACAGTGGTGGCAACTTGGCCTGCTCAATCACCCAGCAATAGAGGCGATGATCAAAGTCATCTCCACCTAATGCAGAATCACCACCAGTAGACAGCACCTCGAATACACCCCTACTCATACGCAAAATCGAGATGTCAAATGTTCCGCCGCCTAAGTCATAGACAGCGTAGATTCCTTCGGAGGCATTATCAAGTCCGTAAGCTATGGCAGCGGCGGTAGGCTCATTGAGTAAACGCAATACTTCGATACCCGCCAACTTAGCAGCATCTTTAGTTGCCTGACGCTGAGCGTCATCAAAATACGCCGGCACTGTAATTACAGCACCCACAATCTCATCACTGACCGAATCTTCAGCTAGCTGACGCAAACGCGCCAAAATCTCAGCCGATACTTCAATAGGACTTTTGTCGCCAGCAACTGTTCTTAACTTCAACATGCCTGGTTCATCAACAAAGTCGTAGGGTGTGCTTTCAATATTCTCGACGTCGACAATACCCCGACCCATGAAGCGCTTCACAGAGAGAATCGTATTTTTTGGATCAGAAACGATACTTTCTAAAGCTTCAAAACCAGCCTGAGTTCGACCATTTTGCAGGTAACGTACAACTGAAGGCAATAACTCACGCCCCTCTGAATCGGGCAGTACCTTAGGCAGTGCATCGCGCACGATCGCTACCAAAGAATTGGTTGTTCCTAAATCAATGCCAACGGCAATCCGTCGTTGATGAGGAGCAAGCGATTTACCGGGTTCGGAGATTTGTAATAAGGCCATGGGGTTTGAGTGTAAAGCTATACCAAAGCAGCAATAGCATCATCAAGCTCGATTTCGAACTTGTTTATAAAAAGTAAACCCCTTAAGAGCTCGGCTGCCCGTTCATAATTAGCCGCTCCGTCAATAGCTTGGGTTAACTCAGTTAATGTTTCTTTTTTAGAGTCACCAACTTCTTGCGCCAACACTTCAAGAGCGGCTAGATCTTCTTCTTGATCTTCTAAACTTTCACGCCAGTCCATCTGCTTCATTAAAAATGCAGCAGGCATAGCCGTGTTGGTTTCTAGATTGGCATTCACCCCATGGATCCGGCAAAGATACAAACCGCGTGAAATGGGGTTTTTAAGAGTTTGAAACGCGGTATTTGCGTACGTTGCCATTTGCATAGCTAGACGCCGTTCAGAGTCACTGCCACGAGCATGGCGATCCGGATGTACTTCTTTTTGAATAGCGAGATAAGCCTGATCTAAAGCAGGCAAATCGATTTGAAATTCCTGATCTAAACCAAAGAAGCGAAAGTAATTATCAGACGCGGAAGGATTCGCCACAACCACACTCATCTTTTACGTTTGGATTTTGAAACTTAAAACCCTCATTCAATCCTTCGCGTACGAAATCTAATTCCGTTCCATCTAAATAGGCCAAGCTTTTAGGGTCAACAAATACTTTGATGCCGTTAGATTCAAACATGGTGTCTTCTGGAGCGGCTTCATCTACATACTCCAATTGATAAGCCAAACCGGAGCAGCCTGTGGTGCGAACACCCAAGCGTAAGCCACAGCCTTTGCCACGCTTTTC
>CAIKGX010000116.1 GCA_903827075.1 uncultured beta proteobacterium
CAGCCAAAGGATCTACTGGCCGCCCCGTACCTTTGCTTATCAATTTTTTGCTTGAGCAAAAATAAGCAAGATCATTATTCATGGCAAGAATTGATTTCCATAGCAATGTAAAAGATAAGCTGGAATATGCCTGTCGTTTAACTCGCAAAATATGGAGCGCGACAGCTGAAGGTCAACCTGTCAGAAATATAGTGATAGTGGGTGAGCTGACCGATCTTAAAAAATTAGATGAATTACTTTGGACGTTTAGCGCTGTTGAATTTTTACCTCACTGCTTCATTAATGATGAGGCCGCATTAGATACGCCAATTGTGTTGACGGATGATTTTGCTTCTCCCGCTTTAGTAAATATTCCCCATGCAGATGTCATGATTCATTTGGGTATGCGTATGCCTAATGACGTTCCAACATTAGTTGCGCGTTTTCCTCGAATTGTTGAGGTAGTGACGGTAAATGAGGCTGAGCGTTTAGCGGGGCGCGATCGGTATAAGGCCTACCGAGATTTAGGCCATGATTTGCATAACTTTGATCAGTCTAAAAGTTAATTCCTTACTCCATCCTTATCCATGTTGATTCATCCCCAATTTGATCCAGCCGTGATCCGCATAGGATCGTTTGCGATTCATTGGTATGGTTTGATGTATCTCTTGGCATTTGCCCAATTCCTATTGCTGGGGCGCCTTCGCATCCGCGATCCTCGTTATCTAGCTTTAGGTTGGACCTATAAGGATCTTGAGGATCTCTTATTTGCCGGCGTGTTGGGTGTAGTGTTGGGTGGTCGCATTGGCTATACCCTGTTTTATATGCCTGGATACTACTTATCTCATCCTTTGAGTATCTTCAAAATTTGGGAGGGCGGCATGTCCTTTCATGGTGGACTGCTTGGTGTGTTGTTAGCATTGGCATGGTTTGCCCACCGGCGCAAAACTTCTTTCTTTGTTGTGAGTGATTTGGTGGCACCTTTAGTCCCCTTTGGGTTGGCGTTTGGACGTTTGGGTAACTTTATTAATGGAGAGTTGTGGGGCAGGCCAACTGACTTGCCTTGGGCGATGGTGTTCCCAATGGTGGATGTTCTGCCGCGTCATCCTTCTCAGATATATCAACTTTTTGGTGAGGGTATTTTGCTTGGGATGATTTTATGGATTTATTCCAGCAAACCAAGGCAGGTAGGGCAAGTGTCTGGCCTCTTCTTACTTGGGTATGGTGTGTGCCGCTTCTTAGCCGAGTTTGCCCGTGAGCCCGATTCCTTTTTGGGTCTACTAGGCTTGGGTCTCTCAATGGGGCAGTGGCTATCCGTCCCGATGATTATTCTCGGTATCTATTTAATGCGATTCCCACAACGTCAGGCGCAGTAATACGGCCATGCTCAGCGAAGAAGTCACACTTCGAAAACTCGACATCCTATGCTCCTTTGTTAGGACCGGCAGCCTTTCAAAAACAGCAGAAGAATTTGGTTTAAGTTCAGTCAGTATTCATAAGGCACTCCATTCGCTTGAGGATGGGGTGGGTTGCCCTTTGTTTGTAAAAGAGGGCAGACTATTAAAGCCATTACCTACGGCCCTCTATTTAGCTGAGAGTGCTGCAGATTTAATCATTGATGTTGAGCGTGCTATCAAGCGCACCAGAACAAAAGCGGGTATCGAAGAAGGTCAAGTTCGCCTAGGGTCGATGTATTCATTAACAGCGAATATCATTCCCAAGCTCATTATGGGGACTAAGATTCGTAGACCCGATTTGGATATTGATTTGTTCTTAGGATCAAATGAAGACCTCATGAAAAAAATGACTGAGGGCAATCTCGAGGCGATCGTTATTGCCTTGCCTTCCCATGTCTTGCCTGAAGATATTCAAGTAGTTCCGCTTTTTCAAGACAAACTGTATTTAGCCTCTCCTCAGAAGTTAAATCCGATGTTGGCAGAAGTAGATCTTGTCGACTATCAAGGCGAAAAATTCCTGACCTTATTAGATGGCTTTGCAACAACTTCTGGTTTTTATGATGTTTTTAAGCTCGCAGGATTTAAGCCCAATGTAGTAATGAAAGTGGGCGATATCTTTTCTTTGATGAATATGGTGGCCAGCGGGATGGGCAGAACATTGCTCCCTGGGCGCATGCGGGATCTAATGGGGGAAGCCATTATTTTCACTCCCTTGCTGGCAAAATATGACTTAACTCAGCATATTGCCCTGATCTATCTCAAGGCTAATGAAGCAAACCCTAATATTTTGGCCTTAGCTGCTGAAGCCCGTATGCTGCATCGCAATAATCTGAACTCCTAATATTTTTCAACTAATATATATTAACTTTAAGTTAATGAATATCACTTCAACTTAATTGATTTTGGATGAAGAGATCTATACATTGACATGGAATGCACACCCAAATACCGCCCGTTCTTTGAGAGATAGCAATGCTTGAAAAGTTAGCAAAAGCCCGCAATTTGTCTAAAGCAAATAATGCGATTAAGCGCCTGATCTCAGAGCGTGGCGAATCAAACGCAGTGAGCATGGCCGATGATGTGGTTACCAACTATCGCAAATTAAGCAAAGATCAGCACGTGCAATTCTTTAATGTGTTGTTTGAAAAACTCAATCCGAATGCGCAAACCGTATTAGAGGCTGCTCAAAAATTTGTTGCTGAAGCGAATGCGCGCAACTATATTCGCCTACAAAAAGTATCTGAATCTCCTCGCCAAGAATTTTTTCGCCGCCTCAATCGCGCCAGTCAAGGCACTGCTGCAGTGGTAGAGATGCGTCGTGATCTATTGCAGCTATTGGATAAGAAACCAGAATTAGCAGCGGTTGATTTTGATATGCGGCATTTACTATCCTCTTGGTTTAATCCAGGATTTTTAAAGATGCATCAGGTAGATTGGAAATCTCCTGCTGAAGTGCTTGAGAAGTTAATTCAACATGAAGCAGTCCATGCAATTGATGGATGGGATGATCTACGCCGTCGCTTACAGCCTGACCGTCGCTGTTTTGCATTTTTTCATCCCCAGCTACCTAATGAGCCCCTAATCTTTGTTGAGGTGGCTTTATTACCAGAGATTCCTTCGGTAATTACTCCGCTAGTTGATAAGAAGGCGGAAACGGTAGATCACGTATCTCATTTCAAGGTAGCCGCTTTTTATTCGATCAGCAACTGCGAGCCTGGTTTACGCGGTGTGTCCATGGGTAATTTTTTAATTAAGCGCGTAGCCAAACAATTGCACGCAGAATTTCCTAGTCTGAAAACCTTCGTGACCTTATCTCCTATTCCTGGTTTCATAGACTGGGTTGCGGCTGGCGCTCATTTGGGTGATGCGGCTACAGGAACTCTAAAGCCAGCAATGAAAGCGGCTCGCGACCAGGCATTGGCAAGCTTAGATTTAGCAACGCATTCCTGGAGTGAGCGCTTAAATACTGGCTGGCATCCTGATCAAGCAAACCAAAAAGAAAAGGATGCCTTACTGTCTTTAGTCAGTCTCTACTTAGGACTAGGATCCACTGGCCGTCAGGGCAATCCGGTAGCAAAATTTCATTTAGGAAATGGCGCAAAATTGCATCAAATTAATTGGGCCGGAGATCTTTCTCGCAAGGGTTTGCGACAATCTGCTGGATTAATGGTGAACTATTTGTATGACTTGGGATCTGTCGAGGAGAATCATGAGCGTTTTGCGAATGGTGAAATCGTCTATTCCAAGGCTGTTGGGCGTTTAATGACGCCTTAGAGGTCAATGCTGGAGGAGACGACTAGCATCTGTGGGGGAAAGCCATGATAGGGGGCAAGAGTTGAAAAGACCAGGACCCTTTAATATGGAGGGGCGATACTGTGTCACCTATCAATACGAATTAAAAATTACAAAGCCAAGTAAAAAATTTGGCG
>CAIKGX010000117.1 GCA_903827075.1 uncultured beta proteobacterium
GATATTCGTTAATGGAGTAGAGGTCAAATGACTAAGAAACAAATCGAATTAAGCGTACAAGAAATTTCAGCTGTTGAAAAACCAGTCAATCGTGCACGTTTGGTAAAAGCGCCTGAGCACTTTGTTTCACAAGAACTCATTACTGACATTAATGCCCATGGACTTGATGAAACCCGTCGAGGTTTTTTGCGTAAGGGCTTTATGTCTGCTGCTGCTGGACTTGCTGCGCCAATGGCATTTGCTGTAGGCGAGGGTGATCCTGCCATCCTTGAAAAACAAGAATGGCAAACGACTTTAGGTAAGAATGTTGCGACGATGCCCTATGGTGTTCCATCTATTTATGAGTCGAATTTAATCCGTCGTGAATCCCCAGGCTTGACTCGTGTTTCAGCCGCTTCAGTTGCCTTTACCCCTTTACAAGGTTTATTTGGAACCATTACCCCCAATGGATTGCACTTTGAGCGTCATCATCAAGGGTGGTACAACCTCAATCCGGAAACACATCGTTTGATGGTGAATGGCTTGGTTAAAAATCCCCGCGTTTTCACCATGAATGATTTGATGCGTTTGCCATCAGTCTCCCGTACGCACTTCATTGAGTGTGGCGCTAATACTGGACTAGAGTGGGGTAACGTTGCCGTACCAACAGTGCAGTACACCCATGGCATGCTCTCTTGCTGTGAATTTACCGGTGTACCTTTATCTGTTCTGCTACAAGAATGTGGCGCAGATTTAAAGAAGGGTAAGTATATGTTGGCCGAAGGTGGCGATGGTTCAGGTATGACCCGCACGATTAACCTAGAAAGTTGCTTAAACGATACGATCGTCGCGTGGAGTATGAATGGCGAGATGTTACGTCCTGAAAATGGCTTCCCATTACGCTTAGTCGTTCCTGGTGTGCAGGGTGTGAGCTGGGTAAAGTGGCTGCGTCGCCTTGAAGTGGGTGATGCCCCATGGAATGCCAAAGATGAAGCGATTCACTATATTGAGTTGATGCCCGATGGCTCCCATCGTCAATATGCCTCGATACAAGAATGCAAATCGGTCATTACTACGCCCTCTGGCGGCCAGCAATTATTGGATAAAGGTTTCTATAACGTCAGTGGTATGGCGTGGTCAGGTCGCGGCAAGATTAAACGTGTAGATGTTTCTTTTGATGGTGGTAATAACTGGCGTACCGCCCGTTTAGAGACCCCAATTTTGACCAAGTCGATTACCCGCTTCAATATTGATTGGGTGTGGGACGGTTCCCCTGCCATATTGCAATCGAGAGCGATTGACGATACCGGTTATATCCAGCCTGCAATTAAAGCTTTACGTGATGTTCGTGGAACTCGGTCGATTTATCACAACAATGCCATTCAATCATGGAAATTGGATTCAAACGGCGAGGTGAGCAATGTACAAGTTGGATAAATTCACGATTCGTTTGGGTTTTGCTGCCCTCATCGCCTTCAATACCCATCTTGTTTTTGCTCAAGCGAACTCCGTGAAATATCCTGGTGTAGGTAGAGTTGCCACTCCAGCTGAGGTGGCGGCGTGGGATATAGATGTGCGCCCTGACTTTAAAGGCTTGCCAAAAGGATCTGGTTCCGTAGAGCAAGGTCAAACTATTTGGGAATCTAAATGCGCAAATTGTCACGGTGTCTTTGGTGAGTCCAATGAAATCTTTACTCCGATTGCTGGCGGCACTACAACGGATGATATAAAAACAGGAAAAGTAGCGTCTTTGGGTGACCGAAAGCAGCCACAGCGCACTACCTTAATGAAGGTGCCAACGGTTTCCACTCTTTGGGACTATATCTATCGTGCCATGCCTTGGAATGCACCACGGTCGCTTACGCCTGATGACACTTATGCTTTAGTTGCCTTCATTCTCAGTATTGGTGAAATTGTTCCGGATGACTTTGTGCTGAGCAATACCAATATTGCCGATGTTCAAAAGAAAATGCCTAACCGTAACGGGATGACCAGAAAGCATGGATTTTGGAATGTGAGCGATAAACCCGATGTGAATGGCAATGCCTGCATGCATAACTGCGTACCATTTGTGCAAATTGGTTCGACCTTGCCAGATTTTGCCCGTAATGCCCATGGCAATATTGCAGAGCAAAATCGTTTATATGGCCCATATCGCGGTTCTGATTCTACTAAGCCGCCTATTGCAAAATTACCAGGGGTAAGTGGCGAAGGTCTTGCGCACGCAGCCGATACCCATGCCATTCCCACAAAAGGGCCAGCGGCATTATTTAAAAACGAAAATTGCTCAGCTTGCCACGCTCCTAACGCCAAGTTGGTAGGGCCCTCTATTGCCGATATTTCTGCAAAATATAAAGGGCAGAGCGGGGCCCAAGAAAAACTGATGGCGAAAGTTAAAAGTGGTGGATCGGGTGTTTGGGGGGCTATTCCAATGCCTGCGCAGACCCAGTTATCTGATGAAGATCGGGCAACTCTTGTAAAGTGGGTTCTTACAGGCCAATAACTTAATGATAGTTTGATGAAATACAGCTATATTTAATATGAAGAGTCGATTAATAAGGGAGTTTTTATGAATCAGCAGCGTCGTAGTGTACTGAAGTATTCAGCCGTTTTTGGCTTAATGGCCTCTACTGGCCTCATTAGCATTGCCCAAGCTCAAGAGTGGAATAAAGCCGCCTTTGAAGGCAAGAGCTTAGATGATGTATTCAAAATCCTAGGTGCTGGCAGCCCTGATAAATCCGCTGCCGTTACTTTGAATGCCCCAGATATTGCTGAGAACGGTGCTGTAGTGCCAGTAGGCATCACTACAACCCTAAAAGCAGAACAGATGGCTATTTTGGTTGAAAAGAACCCAAGCGCATTGGCTGCTCAATTCTTTATCCCTGCGGGCACAGATTCATTTGTGACTACCCGTATCAAGATGGGTCAAACATCCAATGTATACGCTTTAGTAAAAGCGGATGGTAAGTGGAATATGGCTGTTAAAGAAGTCAAGGTAACTTTAGGTGGTTGCGGCGGTTAATTTTTAACCCAGAGTTAATCACCACTTATTCAATTTATATAGATTAAAAAGGAAACAAAATGTCAGATCCAATGCGCGTAAGAGCTGCTGAAAACGGTGGAACTGTTGATGTGAAAATTTTGATGAAGCATGATATGGAATCTGGCCAGCGTAAAGACGCTGCTGGTAAAACCATCCCAGCTTGGTTCATTAGCACTATTAACGTTAAAGCCAATGGTAAAGATGTATTGAATGGTCAATTTGGACCTGCAGTATCTAAAGATCCATTCTTGAACTTTAAATACAAGGGCGCTAAAGGCGACAAAATTGTGGTGAACTGGATTGATAGCAAGGGTGATAAGCGTACCGATGAAGCAACCGCTTCTTAATTCCGCTTTTGGTAGATCTTTACCGCCTCCATTGTTTTGAAAGGGTAGGACATGCAGCGTACATTTTCCGTAGGGGTGGCCACAGGTTTAGTGGTCGGTTTGTTATCCATCTCATCTAGCGTCTTAGCGCAAACCACTACTGACGATATTGCAAAGTATCGCGAGATGATTGCTGAGGGCAACCCTTCAGAATTGTATGAGGCAGCCGGTGAAGAATTATGGAAAAAACCTGCCGGACCTAAGAATGCCACTCTAGAGAAATGCGACTTAGGTTTAGGACCTGGGGTTGTCAAAGGTGCCTCTGCTCAATTGCCGCGTTACTTTAAAGATAGCAATAAGGTTCAAGATTTAGAGTCACGCCTCATGACCTGTATGAAGACATTGCAAGGTCGTGATCCTCAAGAAATGATTGATGCACCATTTCAAAAGGGCCCTAAGAAAGATATGGAAGCGATTGTGGCTTATGTAGTTACCTTATCCAAAGGCGACAAAATCAAAGTAAGTACCGCTCATCCTAAAGAAAAAGAAATGTATGACTTGGGTAAGCGGGCCTTTTTCTTCCAGGGCGGCCCAATGGACTTTTCCTGCGCTTCATGTCACGGGGAAAGTGGTAAACGTATTCGTCTGCAAGACTTACCTAACATCACAGAACAAAAAGGGGCGGCTTTAGGGTGGGGCTATTGGCCTGCTTATCGTGTCTCCAGCGGTCAGTTTTGGACTATGCAACAACGTTTAAATGATTGCTATCGTCAGCAACGCTTCCCATTCCCAATCTATGGCTCAGATGTCACTATTGCCTTGTCAATGTATATGGCAAAGAATGCTAATGGTGGCACAGTGGAAACCCCTGGCTTAAAGCGTTAATGGATAAGAGATAGAGATCATGAAAATTACACACATCAAACCACTCTTAGCCATTGCCGGGCTCCTATTTGCTAGTGCCATAGTTCATACCAATGCATATGCACAGCAGAAAAACGATCCCAAGTTCAATAAGATGATGCAAGATAGTTTTAGGGCCCAGGGTATAGCGGGTTTAGATCGCATAGACCAAGATGAAACCCAAAAGTTTTGCTCTGACCCTGTATTCGCTAATAGCAAAAAAGCAGAGCCTATGCGCGAACAGATTCAAAAGCTCAATATGGCCACTATTAAGCAACCATCAGATGGCAAATATATTGGCGATTGGAAAAATGGCGAGAAAATTGCACAAAGCGGCCGTGGTGCTACTTGGAGTGACAAGGCAGATACCGTCATTGGTGGTGGTTGTTATAACTGTCATCAAATCGATCCCAAAGAGATTTCTTATGGCACGATTGGCCCATCCTTGACTGGCTACGGAAAGTTACGCGGCTACTCCAATGAGGTGGTAACTTATACGTGGAACCGAATAAATAATGCAAAAGCGTATAACGCTTGCAGCAATATGCCACGTATTGGGCATTTCAAACTCCTAAATGAACAGCAAATTCAGGATGTCATGGCTTTGCTGTTAGATCCAGAGTCACCTGTCAATAAATAAGAATAGATAGACAGGCCGCAAGGCCTGTTTTTACAAGAGGAATACCTATGTCATTAAGTCGCCGTGATTTTTTACAGGCCTTAGCTTTTGCTTCTGCTGGTGGAATGAGTTTGCAATCCAATTTTGCGAACGCACAGAGCGCTGCTCAAAAGTTCTACGACCTGCCTAAGTTTGGTAATGTCCATTTCTTGCATTTTACGGACTGTCATGCCCAGTTACTTCCCATTTACTTTCGTGAGCCCAATGTCAACATTGGTATTGGCGCGCAAGAAGGCAAGACACCGCATCTGGTGGGCGAGTATTTCTTAAAAGCCAATGGCATCAAGGCAGGCACACGGGATGCCCATGCATTTACGTATTTAGATTATGTTGCCGCATCAGAAAATTACGGGAAGATGGGCGGCTTTGCCCATATGGCTAGCTTAATTAAGCAAATTAAAGCTGGTCGTCCTGGCTCTTTGCTACTTGATGGTGGAGACACATGGCAGGGATCTGGAACAGCTTTGTGGACCAATGGTCAGGATATGGTGGATGCAGCCCTAGGCTTAGGTGTCGATGTCATGACGCCGCATTGGGAGATGACACTAGGTGAGAAGCGGGTTCTGGAAATCGTGAATGGGGATTTCAAGGGCAAAGTGAATTTCATTGCCCAAAATATTAAGACTGCGGATTTCGGGGATACCGTCTTTAATCCTTATGTGATGAAAGTCATGAATGGCATTCAGGTAGCGATTATTGGTCAAGCCTTCCCCTATACACCGATTGCCAATCCACGGTACTTCACGCCCGATTGGACTTTTGGTATTCAGGAAGAAAACTTACAAAAAACAATTGATGAAGTAAAAGCAAAGGGCGCCAAAGTAGTGGTGCTGCTTTCTCATAATGGAATGGACGTAGACTTGAAGATGGCTTCACGTGTACGCGGTCTGCACGCCATTATGGGTGGCCATACGCATGACGGTGTTCCTATTCCCGTTCAGGTAAAAAATGCCGGTGGTATCACCCTGGTAACTAATGCAGGCTCGAATAGC
>CAIKGX010000118.1 GCA_903827075.1 uncultured beta proteobacterium
GCTGCTGAATCTAGCGATACAAAGCGAGATTTAGGCGCACTCAAAGAGTGGCTTAAAGAATAAATAGTGGATAAATTGAAGGGTGCATGCACCCTTCTTGCTTAACTTGGTACTAATGCAAGGTTGGTGATCTTGGGCTGCTTGGGTTAGAGATTTCGCCGATAAAATCATCGTCGCCATCATCTTCATCTACCTGCCCATCATCATTGGGCATTCCAAAAGTAAAGCTCTCGCCACCTTCGGGATGTTGGTTTTCAATTTCCTCTTCGGTAGCAGCACGAATATCTTCCACCTGCACCCAAAAACGCAAAGCCATTCCTGCTAAAGGATGATTGCCATCTAAGACAACCTGGCTTTCGGCAACATCAGTTACGGTATAAATCAATGGGTCATCATCTAGATCGGATGCTTCTGAAGATTCGTCTTCGGCATCCGCATCAGGCACGCCCTCAAATTGCATACCCACTTCCAAAGGCTCCGGAAAACGTGCGCGCGGTTCTATCTTTAATAATTCAGGGTCGTACTCGCCAAAAGCCTCATTTGGTTCAAGCTGAATACTGGTTTCGTAGCCGATATCCTGGCCATCTAAAATAGTTTCAATCTTTGGAAAAGTCCCCTCGTAGCCACCGTGCAGGTATACCATCGGAGCATCAGGTTCTTCGATGACATTATTCTGTGCATCGGTTAACTTATAACGTAGGGATACAACGGTGTTTTTTTCGATCTTCATGCGGAATTGATTAAACATGGGTTTTTAAATAGTTTCTCTTTACTACTTCGTTTTTACCTAGCTACGACTAAGCCATTACTTTATGACCTCATTTTACTTGAGCAATCCTTACCAGCCTCCCCAAGCCCCAGAAACCCTCCCCATTGGTGAGCCCTGGGCCTTATTTGGTGGAATCAGCCCCCAGCAGTTCATGAAAATGCATTGGCATAAAAAGCCGCTGCTTGTCCGAGGAGCTATTCCAGCCTTTGGCCTTGCACGGCAGATGAATGCGCCTTTAGGGAGCCCGATATCTGCGCAAGAACTCTTTCAAATTGCCGGGACTGATGAATCGGAAGCAAGACTGATTCAGTCAAAACCATGGTCGTTTACTGAGGGGCCTTTTAAGAAAAAATTGCTACCCACTTTAGATACCCCAAACTGGACCCTCTTATTACAAGGCATGGAGGCAAGACACCCTGCTGCTGCCAAAATATTATCCTGGTTCCGCTTTATTCCTGATGCCCGTCTTGATGACCTCATGATTAGTATTGCGGGGCCTGGTGGTGGCGTTGGGCCCCACTTTGACTCCTATGATGTTTTTTTAATTCAGATGTCTGGAAGAAGGCGTTGGCGCATTTCTGAACAAAAGGACTTAAGCCTCAATCCCAAGCTGCCACTCAAAATTTTGCAGCATTTTAAGCAAGAGCAAGAGTGGGATTTAGAGCCTGGGGACATGCTCTACCTTCCCCCTCACGTGGCTCATGATGGCATTGCTTTAGATCCAGGCTGCCAAACGTGGTCCATTGGATTTAGATCGCCAAGCTATAAAGAATTGCTCCAAGAAGGTCTGTGGCGCCTTGCGGAGTCGCTGGATGACATTCCCGAACTAGAAGAACGATTTGCCGATCCGAAGCAGCCCGCAACTAACTGTGCGGAGCAACTACCGGAAGAGTTGATCAAACAAATCAAACAAAAGTTGCAAGGCCTAAAACTGGAACAAGTGGATATATTTTTACCAGGAATAGCCGCCTATTTGAGCGAACCCAAAGCGCAAGCCATTTTTGATGCCCCAAAAGATCCTCTTTCACCCGGCCAATTTAATCGACAACTGCAATCAAGCATTCTGAAGCCTCACCCCCAAACCAGATTACTCACCCTTGGAAATACGGTGTTTTGCAACGGGGAAAAGATGACAGATAGGCAGGTCAAATCGATTCAGCAGGCCTGGAGGACCCTTTCTGCCAATAAAGTCTTAAGGCCCCAAAAATCACTTGAATCTAGGCCAGAATCTAGTCTTTATGAAGCCTACAGCTCAGGCTGGCTAATTTTTGATGCTGTTATTTAGACGTGGCTATAATCGGTACTGGAAAGCACCTAAGGGTTTCCCTTAATGCTTTTCAAACACCAATTACCGGTTATTGATGTTCATTTTTTAAGAGGAATTTACAAATGAAGAAGTCACTCGTACTCGTAGCAATGTTTGCAATCGCTTTGGCCGCTTGCGGTAAAAAAGAAGAAGCAAAACCTGTTGAAGCTGCTCCTGCTGCTCCTGCTGCTGCACCTGCTGCTGAAGCTCCTGCTGCTGCACCTGCTGCACCAGCTGCTGACGCTAAGAAGTAATCTTCTTCTTGAAGAAAAAAAGCCGCTGAAAAGCGGCTTTTTTAATTACTGCAATATGACAACTTAGCGGGTTAGTTGCTCAGTGAGCAAAGTTAATAACTTAAATCCAGCAGCCGTGTTCTCTGGATTCCCATCCGCATCTTGAACATAGACACTAGATGTATTTTCCCCGGTCGACTTAACGACTACGCGATACTTTTTAGCCTTCATGCTGGACTCGTCTTTACTGCTAAATAGATTAGAGAAGAAGCCCTTGGTATCACCCAGATCCTTAGGGTTAACGTAGCGTACGTAGTAAATACCACCGGAACGATTCCGATCTTCTACGCTAAAGTTGGAGCGATCTAAGGCTAAGCCAGTGTCGCGCCATGCGCGATCAAATCCAGCA
>CAIKGX010000119.1 GCA_903827075.1 uncultured beta proteobacterium
CCTGACTGCTTCTGGCCGTGGAAAGCCTGTTTAGTGAATTTTCTGGCTACGGCAGTTATGCGATGTACAGCAGACTCTGATACTAATTAGTCCTCTAGGACGCAACTCGACCCATAAGCGACCTTCGTAGGTAACAAAAAACCAGCCTTAGCGGGTCCTTGTCGGATAAAAGAAGAAGCCGATCTACCTACGCAACTACCGCTTTGGCTAAAAGCTTGGACAGATTGTCGTAATGCTTTAAAGCCTGCTTCGTTGGGATAACTTTCTTTTTTCTACCATCATTCAAGTCAACCACCAGCTTTAAATGGCCTGCTGCTATTAGATTGTGTACTCGTCCGTGTAATGTCGCTTGTGAGCCAATATGGGAGAGGACCAATAAGTCGCCAACTAAAGTTTCACTACCTTGCGAGTGAGCAATCATGACGACACGAAGCAACTGCTCTTCGGTGGCATCTAACTTTGTCGAACCACTATTTGCAACTAATGAATCAGATAAATTGAGGAAGCGAATGTAGGAATTTGCCATTGAACCCATATGAGTTGTATTGAAAAGACTTATTAATAATAATCGCTAAATTGCATATCAATGCCTAAATCTATTTACGTAATCTAAAATAACTGTCTTTTGCCGCAGTAGTATTACTGCAGTGCACACAAACACGGCATTTCCAGCGAAATTCCCCATGGTAACTACGATACCGTTATGAAATATTTCCGTGCTGACTTGGCCGATCCCCAATGATGCCACTACATATACAAATAGAAATCCATTGACTACGCTGGTAACTGTGGCCAATACCACTATTTGATAGTATTTTAAATTGGATAAATTTCTTTCGACCTTAAATAATCTTAGCCCCCATTCAACAACCAAAAACATGGCTAAGCTTGATGCTATAGAAACAATAATCCAACTGTACCAGGGCACTAAAGGGTCAGTTAATATTAGGCGAGAGAAAATCGCCAAGCCAGTCCCAACAGCACCACGCCATCCAAATATTAAAACAGCAAAGAACTTAACCCCCGCAGGTAAAAAAAGATAATAGTTATATAGACCATTCTTTAATTCTGGGACAAAATAAATAAATGCTGCAAAAATCCAGTAGAGCGCAAATGAGATGGCAATCTCAATCAGAATATTTTTTGTTTTGATGCTGACCTCTTTTTTATAGCACCTATTATACATTTTGTAAGGGATTTCTATGTGCCTAAGAGCTAATACCTAGAAGATCCCCCCACCTTGAACACGTTGTAGGTTGAGAGTTAAGGGGAGGTAGTAGCTAGGCACGAGACTCCTGTTGGCCGATTTGAGATTCCCAAAACAATAAATTAGCCTGATCTCAGCGTCTGCAGTTGGCCGCATAGTGACCATTTGACTGAACTAAGCCCCGCTGGCGCTATCCGACCCAAAGCAGACGCCTAGGGTTATACCGTATTAGAGTAGCTTTAATAGTCTAGGTAAGAAATGAGGACAAGAATCTCAAATTAAGATAAAAAACCTTGCTATTAGCGGTTGTCAAACCCAATATATTTCTACCCATATTCAACAGATAGTCTTGGGTTAACATCATCTGCAGCAGGTTAATTTTGAGGACCTATGTCAGATCTAAGTAAAAAACTACAACAAGCACTTGATTCAAAGCTCATGAGTGATGGCATTAATTTACATAGCCATGCAAATGATGTTCTGAAGGATGTTGGGCTTTCAATAAATCACTTAGGTGGCCAGCTCAGCTTTTATGGCAAGGATCCCCTAATTCAGAGCGGATTAAAGTTTGGAGCCATGGCGGCCATTGGATTGGCTTGCAAGGCAGTCGCAGCAACTGATTTGTGGCGATTTAGAGGGGGCGAGTCTCAAGATGTATCCATCGATATTCGAAAAGCATTTCAACGCTTTGCCGGGTTCTACGATGGAGAGTGGGAGAAAATCAATAACAGAGGCCCCTCTAATAAATGGAACCAATCTAATCCATTCTTCCAGCCGCCTTTATTTAGACCAACTAAAGATGGTCGATATGTAGTTGCCCTCAATACCTACCCTGATCTTCATACAAAAGCCTTAAATGCTTTGAACTGCGCCGACAATACAACTGCGGTTAATAATGCGATCCGAGAGTTGGACTCTGACCAGCTAGAGGCTATGGGTGATGAGGCTGGCATTGTGATGGCCAAAGTTAGAACCACTAAAGAGTTCATGCAAGAGGTCCAATACAAGGATTTCTTGGCTAAC
>CAIKGX010000120.1 GCA_903827075.1 uncultured beta proteobacterium
CAAACTTAGGGCCGAGCGCGGTTAATACCTTGACGGCTTCAGCAACGATTTCCGGGCCGATACCCTCGCCCGGGAGGCCTGCAATTTTCATGAAAGGCCTTTAACTCTATAAAACTATGGCAATTGTGTCGCAAGCCAAGGCATCTTCAGAATGCGCTCAGCTTCATAAGCCTTGATTTTATCTGCATGTTGCAGGGTTAAGCCAATATCGTCCAAGCCATTAAGAAGGCAATGCTTTCTAAATGGCGCTACATCAAAGCTGTAAGCGGTGCCGTCAGGAGTGATTACTTCTTGGCGATCGAGGTCAATAGTGAGCTGATAGCCATTAAAAGCGAAGGTTTCATTAAATAGATGATCAACCTGCAACTCAGTCAGAACGATCGGTAAAAGACCATTCTTAAAGCAATTATTGTAGAAAATATCGGCAAAACTCGGTGCAATGACTGCTCTAAAGCCAAATTGGTCCAAGGCCCAGGGTGCATGTTCACGAGAGCTGCCACAGCCAAAGTTTTTACGGGCAAGCAAAATACCAGCATCTTTATAGCGGGGCTGATTTAAAACAAAGTCAGGATTCATTGGGCGATTAGCGCAGTCCTGGCCTGGCTCGCCATGATCTAAGTAACGCCATTCATCAAAGAGATTTTGTCCAAAGCCGGTTTTCTTAATCGATTTTAAGAACTGCTTAGGAATGATGGCATCCGTATCGACGTTCTCGCGATTTAACGGAGCGACCAGTCCTTTGTATACCGTAAATTTTTCCATGGCTTTTACTTAACTGGTGTTACAACAACATCTTTACCCTTGGTTTGGGATGGATTGTTTGTTGTTGAATTAGCGCCGCCCATAGAATTACCCATGTTCTGGAGATCCTTCCCCACGCCTTCCATGGTGCTACTGCATGCGGAAATAACTACGCCAGCAATAGCCACAATCGTTAATTTTTTGATCATCGTTAGTGAAGATAGTTTGAACACAATAATCCTTTAAGAAATCTTACGAACGTCAACAAAGTGACCTTCAATTGCGGCAGCAGCAGCCATCGCTGGGCTCACCAAATGGGTTCTTCCGCCGTTACCTTGGCGACCTTCAAAATTACGATTAGATGTAGAGGCACAACGCTCACCAGGCTCTAAACGATCAGCATTCATAGCCAAGCACATCGAGCATCCTGGTTCACGCCATTCAAATCCAGCCGCCTTAAAGACGCGGTCTAAGCCCTCACGCTCTGCTTGCGCTTTAACTAAGCCAGAACCAGGAACAACCATTGCTAATTTGACATTGGCGGCAACTTTTTTACCCAATCGATCAACCACCTTAGCTGCTGCGCGGATATCTTCGATACGGCTATTGGTACAAGAACCAATAAACACTTTATCTACTGAAATATGACTAAGCGGCGTATTGGGTACCAGCCCCATATATTCCAAAGCGCGCTCCATTGCAGAACGCTTGTTTGCATCGCGCTCTTTTTCTGGATCAGGCACTCGATCGCTGATGGCCAATACCATTTCAGGAGAAGTACCCCAAGTTACTTGTGGTGCAATTTCTTCAGCGCGCAATTCCACTACCGCATCAAAATGAGCATCTGCATCTGAATGCAAGGTACGCCAGTATTGCAAGGCATGGCGCATAGACTCACCGGATGGTGCATATGGACGACCTTGAATGTATTCAATCGTGGTTTCATCTACAGCCACCAAGCCAGCGCGTGCGCCCGCCTCAATGGCCATATTACAGACAGTCATGCGACCTTCCATCGATAGCTGACGAATAGCCTCACCTGCAAATTCAATGGTGTAACCAGTACCGCCTGCAGTACCAATCTTGCCAATGACTGGTATTAAACATTTGAGAAGGGGCGCGCAGGGCAATTACTTGCTTGATAGGTAAATCGTATTTCAGGGCAAATGTAAAATCGCGCTCATCATGTGCAGGCACACCCATGACAGCACCATCACCATAAGACATCAATACGTAATTACCAACCCAAACCGGGATCGGTTCATTCGTAAGCGGATGGGTCACATATAAACCCGTGAACATACCCTCTTTTTCTTG